>JAJYGM010000408.1:0-2954 GCA_021785095.1 Actinomycetes bacterium | reverse complement strand
CCCCGGACCAACCCCGGACCAACCCCGGACCAACCCCGGACCAACCCCGGACCAACCCCGGACCAACCCCCGACCCGCTCGCCCCTGACTGCCTGGCAGCACGACGGCCCCCCGATGTCTCGGGGCCCGTAGAATCGGTCTCGACGAGGGAGGAGCTGGGAGAGTGGACGTACGGATCGGGATCGTCCAGACCCCGAAGGAGCTCGAGGTGGAGCTCGGCGAGGACGCGGACCGCGACAAGGTGCTGCAGGACATCGAGACCGCGCTCGCCGGTGACGCAGTCCTGTGGCTGACCGACCGGCGGGGCAGGCGCGTCGGCGTTCCCGTCGCCAAGGTCGCGTACGTCGAGGTCGGCGCGCCCACGCCCGACCGCAGGGTCGGGTTCGGCGCGCCGTAGGCCGACGGCCGCGGCGGCGGCAGGGCCGGCTCCGGTGGGTGACGCTCCGGCGTTGCGGCTCTTGGAGCGCCGCCTGCTGTTCGTCACCGGCAAGGGCGGGACCGGCAAGACGACCGTCGCGGCGGCCCTCGCCCAGCTTGCCGCCGAGCGCGGCAAGCGCGTGCTCGCGTGCGAGGTCGACGCGAAGGGGGACCTGCCAGCGCTCTTCGAAGCGGGACCGACCGGCTTCGCCGGCCGCGAGGTGGCGCGCGGCGTGGTGGCCATGTCCATGGACACCGAGGCGTCGCTGCGCGAGTACCTGAAGGTGACCCTGCGGATCCCGGCCGTGGGAGGGCTCGGCCGACTCGCCAAGGCGTTGGACTTCGTGGCGGCTGCCGCGCCCGGCGTGCGCGAGATCCTCACGGTGGGGAAGCTCTGCTACGAGGTCCGCGAGCGCAACTACGACCTCGTCGTCGTCGACGCCGCCTCCACCGGCCACATCGTGAGCCAGCTGGCCGCGCCGCAGGCCATCAACGACCTCGTGATGGTCGGCCCGGTCCGGTCCCAGACGGACTGGATGCTCGAGATCCTCTCGGACCCCGTGCGTACCGGGGTGATCGTCGTGACGACGCCGGAGGAGATGCCGGTCAACGAGACGCTCGAGCTCGCGGCGCGGATCCGTGCCGAGACCACCGTCCAGCTCTCCGCGGTGGTGGTGAACCGCGTGCTCCCCGAGCTGTTCGGCCTGTACGAAGAAGAGGTCTTCGACGTGCTCTACGACCACTCCGAGGAGCTCTCGAAGCTGCTCGGCGGCGACGCGCAACCGCTCATGGAGGGGGCACGCCTTGCCGTCACCATGCGCAGGACGCGTGCCGGGCACCTGCAGCGGCTGCGTGAAGGGCTGGCGTCGGAGGCGGCTGCAGCGGGGGAGGGAGCGGTCCCTCCCCCTGTCCTCTACTTGCCCTACCTGTTCTCACGGGCTCACGGGCTCCGCTCGATGCGCCGGATCGCGCAGGCTCTCGGCGAGGAGCTGGGGCTGTGACCACGGCCTCGACAGGTCGCGTGGCCCAGGCAGGTCGCGCACGGAGCACAGGTCGCGCACGGAGCACAGGTCGCGCACGGAGCACAGGTCGCGCACGGAGCACAGGTCGCGCACGGAGCACAGGTCGCGCACGGAGCACAGGTCGCGACGGCGCCCACTCGGGCTGGTCAGGCGAGGCCCAGCAGCCGCCGGGCCGCCCGAAAGAGGGGACGCTCGACGGGCTCGTCGCCTCGAAGGAGATCGTGATCGCGTGCGGGCCCGGGGGGGTGGGCAAGACCACGACCGCGGCGGCGATCGCCGCGATGGCCGCGCACCACCACGGTGGCCGGGTCCTCGTGCTGACGATCGACCCCGCGCGCCGGCTCGCCGACGCGCTCGGCCTGTCGAGCGGGGGCCGCCGCGCCGATGTCGACGACCGGGGGCTCGGCAACACCGAGCGGCGCATCCCCGACGAGGTGTTCCGCGCGGCGACCGGGACCTCGCCGCGCGGCGAGCTGTGGGCGGCCATGCTCGACACGAAGGAGAGCTGGGACGACCTGGTGCGGCTGCACGCGCCGAATGCCCGTACCCGCGAGAAGATCCTCGCGAACCCGCTCTACCGGAACATCTCGGGTCGCTTCGTGCAGAGCCACGACTACATCGCGATGGAGCGGCTCTACGACCTCCACGCGCAGGGCACGTACGACCTGATCGTCTTGGACACGGCGCCGACCAGGAACGCGGTCGATTTCCTCGACGCGCCGGCACGGATGGCCGACTTCTTCTCCAGCCGGCTCCTCCGCTGGCTCACGGCCTCCTACCGCTCGAGCGTGGTGAACTTCGCGTCGAGACCCTTCTACCAGATGGCGGACCGCATCCTCGGCACGCAGTTCCTCGGCGACATCGCCGAGTTCTTTATTCTCTTCCAGTCGATGTACGCCGGCTTCGTCGAGCGTGCCGGGGCGGTCACGCGCCTTTTGTCGGACCCGCGCACCACGTTCCTCGTGGTCTCGACCCTCGAGGCGGCGCCGGTGCGCGAGGCCGAGTACTTCGCCCGGGCGCTCGTCTCGCGCAAGCTTCCCCTCGGGGCGATCATCTTGAACAAGGTGCTCCCGACCTACTTCCGCGACCGCGACGCCGCGCAGCTCGCCGAGCAGCTCCGCGACGCCGCAGGCCCCGTCGCAGAGCGGCTGAGCAGCTCCCTCGGCACCGACGTGGGCCTCGCCACGAAGGTGCTCGAGGAGGTCGCCGAGGGCTTCTCGAACTTCGGGGTCGTCGCGCGCCGGGAGGCCGAGCAGCAGGCCGACCTCGCGACGAGGCCGGAGGTGCTCGCGACGGTCCCGTTCTTCGATGCCGACATCGTGGACATGGGAGGGCTCCTCCGGCTCGGCGCGATGATGTGGGACTGACCGTCGACGTTCCCCTGGGCACCGGGCCCCTGGGCACCGGGCACCTGGGCACCGGGCCCCTGGGCACCGGGCCCCTGGGCACCGGGCCCCTGGGCATCGGGTAGCAGCGGCCGCAGCGCGAATTGGGGTGGAATACCTTCGTGCTCGA
>JAJYGM010000807.1 GCA_021785095.1 Actinomycetes bacterium | reverse complement strand
GCCGTGAGGTGAAGACAAAGCCTGTGGACGACGCGTGAACTACGGCCGCTCAACCTGTGAGCGACTGTTCGATCAGCTGACGGGGACCCTGGTCAAGCCAAATGTGAAGGCCTCACCCACCCACCCACTCGCTGACCAGGACGACGAGGTGGCCTGGAACCGGACAGGTCAAGCCGACTCGTGCACTCCCGGGTACCCGGACTTGACATCGGGCGCTGCTTTAGGACCGAAGGCGCCTACGGCGGTGTTCGTCTGGGTTGAGGTGACCCGAAACGCCGGCTGACGGGCGCTTACGCAGCCCACGATGAGACACCCGGCTCCCGATCGGTAGCCGTCAAGGCCAACCGTGACGATCTAGTCGCTCAGGAGCTGCTCGCGGAGGATGTCGGCGTGGCCGCAATGCTGTGCCAACTCGCGGAGTACGTGGAGATACACCCAGCGCAGCGGGAGTGGGCCACGCCTGTTGCCCCGGATGATGTCGTCCAGGGCCAGCTCCGAGGTCATTCGGCGTGACGCTTCACATGCTTCGAGGTGTGCCTTGCGGACGGTGGCGATGGTGTCGTCGTCACTGAGGATGAACGACTCGTCTGGCGTAGGCGGGAGGCCGATCTCGGCCCGTGACCGGCATGTCACCGCCTCGTCGAACCAGACCTTCTCGACGAAGGTGGCGTGCTTGACCAGGCCCAGCAAGGTGGTACGAGAGGGGACCAGCGATCGGCGGGCCTGGCTTTCGGTGAGCCCGCCGAGGCACCCATTGAGCCTATTGCGGTGCTCATCGAGGAACGCCTCGAACTGGGCCCGGACTGGCTGGTCGATAACGTCCTCGGCGGACGCTGAAGAGAGGGAAGACATTGGGCGGAGCATGTCACTCTCGCTGCCGGCAATCAATCGGTAGTCATCGCGCCACCGGTGTTCGGGCCGCCGCTGTGATCGCCGACGGACCTCCTCATCGGCGTCCCCATTCCGCGCCGGCCATCCGTCCGCGCCGGCTCGGCAGCGCGTTCTGAACTGAAAGCGGCTCGGTGGCTCTTCCTTCCGGGCCGGGCTCCGGGCGAACGGCGCCCGGCCCGTTACGCCTCGAGCCGCCTTGCAACGACGGTGTACATCTTCATGTCTCCGGCAGGCTGCGTCAGATCATGGCCGAAGTGGTGCTTCTGCACGTGATAGGTCACGCTCGTTTCCCCGAAGCCAAGGCGCTCCAGCATCCTCACCACTGCCCCAGGAGAGAGCGACCACCAATGCGTTGTGTACTGGACGTCCTGTGGAGCAAATTCGATCCGGTTGAGCAGCGGATCGGACTTCTCGTCCTGTAGCGGTTCCGTCACCACGAGTTCTGAGGTGACTCGTTTGGCTGCTTGGGCCAGCGCCGCGAACGGGTTTTCCAGATGCAACAGAATTGCGCCGAAGGTCGCGACATCGAACTGCCCCAGATCGGCTGGAAGCCGATAGATATCTCCGTAGACCATCCGGGTGCGAGACTGGTACTCACGGTGCAAGAACCACCACGAGTTCTGTGTAGCACCTATGTAGCGCATCGCGTCCATTTGAGCCCAGCTTGGGTCCACGTCAGGGCTCGGCAGCAAGTCTACGGATCTATCCCAACCTGCTTCGAAGCAGACAACGTCGGCACCGTGCTTCTCCATGAAGTAGGTCAAGTGTCCAGTAGCCGGTCCGAACTCCAGGATCCGCCGTCCAGCGAGTCTGACGCCACCCAGGTACTCAGCTTCGCGTCCGCGGAGATCCCACGGGCCGCTGATCACTTCGCCATTTGGCAAGACAGCGGTATGGTAGAAGATGCAGTCCTCCTGAGTTATGAACGCTCGATCATCCGCCAGGGATGTCTGAAATGAGTCTTCCAGTTGGTTCAGGTATTGAGGAGGAGGGAAAGCCGGCCACGGAACTCTTGGCCTAGCTCCTTCGTAGCCGTGAAGGTATTCAATACGGGGCAAGGAGGCCTTGGGGTTTGATCTGAAGATACGGTGGGCTTGGCGCCCGAGGGCACCCCGTATCTTCGACAAGAGGCGCTTCGCCTTGGACCGGCGCAAGCGCAAAAAGACTGTCCGTTTGAACATGACGAGGAGCATATGCGTCGGTTGTCCGTAGCGCGGTATCACGCGCCGTCGCTGGTGCGGCCGCCGTGAAGACGGTCGAAGTTGCAGTAGTCCTCCCACTCGCGCAGCTTGTCGCTGAAGACCTGGGCGCCGTCGATGACGATCCCCTCGAGCAGCCGCGCACGATGGTGGCGAGCTCGACGCTACGGGCGCGTCTCGCCAGGGCGCTCGGGCTGGACGAGGCCATGGGAGAGCGCGTGAGCGACCGCCTCGGTTCGTGAAGACACCCCGAGCTTGGCGAGGACGCTCGAGACGTGGCTCTCGACGGTGCGGAGCCCCAGGGCGAGCTCGGCCGCGATCTGCTTGTTCGACCGGCCCCGCGCGAGCAGCACGAGCACTTCGCCCTCCCGACCCGTCAGCGCGGCTGAAGACGGGCGGTCGGGGCCGCTGCGGCGCCTGCGGCCGAGGCGGATGGAGACTCCGGCGTCCAGGACGACGATCCCGTCGGCGACGGCCCGCACGGCGTCGACGAGCTCACGGGCCGACGCCGTCTTCAGCAGGTAGCCGCCGGCACCCACTTCGAGCGCCTCGGTGACGTAGCCGTAGTCGTCGTAAGCGCTTACGACGAGCACCCTGCAGTGAAGCCCCCGCTGGACCACGCGACGCGCTAGCTCGAGACCGCTCATGCCCGGCAGGCTCACGTCAATCAGGACGACGTCGGGATCGAGCGCGTCAAGCAGGGTGAGCGCCTCCTCGCCGCTGCCAGCTTGGCCGACGACCTGAAGGTCGGCTTCTTGCTCGAGTAGCTGCACGGTCCCCTCGCGCACCAGCGAGTGGTCGTCGACGACCGCCACCCGGACCGGGGCTCGGCGCCCGGCGGCGCCTTCCGGCGCGTCGCCGGTCCCGTCGCCGGTCCAGGAGCGCCTTGGCTCGGGGTTCTCACTGAGAGCTGGCCGCACCACTCCAGTCTGCGTCAGGCATGAGCCAGACCGCCACCGTGGAGACCGCCGACCGTTCCCGGGATTCCACTGAGGGCACGGCGGCGATTCCGGGCCTGCGGCCCGAGATCTCCCGGTTCCTCCACGCGGGGAAGTCTGCTGACAATGAAGCGATGGTCGAAACCTTGGGCGTGTTTCTCGCAACTGCGGTGGTGCTCTCGCTGGGCGTCATCGCGGCCTACGTGATCGGCCTCGTGGTCGTCTCTGTGGTCACCGCGTGTCGGCGGGCGCGCCCCGACCCGCTCCGCGAGGACCTCGACCGGATCCTCGAGGAGATCCTCGGTCGACGCGACAGGGTCACGTCGGCGGTGCTGCCGAGCCCCCATGGGGCGTACCGCCGATGAGCCGTTCGGACCCGGCCCGCGGACCATCGCGCGCTGGGATCGTCGTCATCGTTGCGCTCGCGATCGTACTGGCGGGGCTCGGGATCTCGGTTGCCGCGATCGCCGGAATAGCAGATGTCGTGCGGGCCGGCGCCAACCAGCTGACGTCTGCCCCGAGTGTCGCCCGGAGTAAGCCGCGCACAGTCGTCGAGAACATGAAGATCCTCACCAGCAAGGCTTTCGGCCCGACCTACACGAACGCCGCTTGGAGCGTCCACATCGGAGACACCGTGGTCGTGCGGATCACGAGCTATGACGACGGGACCGCTCCCCTCACCGGCGTGCAGGCGATGATGTTCAGTCGCGTCGAGGGCACCGTCGGCGGCGTCGAGACCGTCGCCGGCAAACCGGTGCGGGGCGTGGCCAACGACGAGATCGCCCACACCTTCACGGTCGTCGGGCTCGGGCTCAACCTACCGATCCCGGCCGCGCCGACCGGGCGCAGCGTGACGGTGGTGGCCCGCTTCGTCGCTCGACGGGCAGGGACCTTCGTGTGGCAGTGCTACGCGCCGTGCGGCTCGGGTCCGAACCTCATGGGCGGTCCGATGTCGACGGCGAGCTGGATGGAGGGCAGGGTGAAGGTGCTCCGATGAATTACGTGCTTCCATGAACGAGCGCTCTCCCGCACCGGCGCTGCCGGCGATGCCAGATCCGGTTCCAGGCACAGCAGGGGCGACCTCCGAGGCGGCCGGCCTCAGTCGACGGCGGTTCCTCGGCGGTGCGCTGGCCGGGGGTGCCGCCATGGTTGCCCTCGGCACTCTCGGCGAGCGGCTGGCGGGCGCGTCCCCGGACGCGGCCAGCACGCTTTCCGGCCTGTCGCAGGCGTCGCCGGCCCATCAGTGGGCGATGGTGATCGACCTTCGCTACTGCAACGGCTGCAAGCTGTGCACGTCGGCTTGCCAGAACGCCCACTACCTGCACGCCGATCAGACCTGGATCGACGTCTTCACCATGACCAACGCGGCCGGCGAGAGCTACTCCATGCCGCGCCCGTGCATGATGTGCGAGGATCCCCCTTGCGTGCAGGTGTGCCCGGTGCGCGCCAACTTCCGCACCGCCGAGGGGCTCACCTTGGTCGACCAGTCCCGCTGCATCGGGACGCGCATCTGCATGAACGCCTGCCCCTACCAGGCCCGCTACTTCAACTGGGAAGACCCCCGCCCCGCACCGCGCCAGCCCTTCCCACAAGAGCCGGCCTGGCCCGTCCCCCAGGTGAAGGGCACCGTCGGCAAGTGCATCAACTGCGCGGCGATGCTGCCGTCGGGAAAGCTGCCCGAGTGCGTCGCCAACTGCCCGATGGGGGTGCTCTACCTCGGCGACCTTGAGACCGACGTGGCCGTGAACGGCCTCGGTGCCACGGTGAAGCTGTCGACGTTTCTGGCCGACAACGACGCCGTCAAGTTCAAGGAGTCCTACGGGACCCACCCACGCGTCTTCTACATCCTGGGACACGGCCAGGATCTCGAAGCCGACGCAGGGGGCGGCTGAGGTGCCACTGACCCCCAGCGCGCGCCGCGCCCCGTAGGCGAGCCTGCCTGAGGAAGGAGAGCGAACAATGCCTGAGGACCAGGCACGCGAGCCAGCGTCACCCGATCCGGCGACGATGCGCCGCGAGGCCCGCGAGCACATCCGGGCGGCAGCGATGCGCCCCCTCTTGGAGACGCCCCGGTGGTGGTGGCCCGCCGTCGTCGTCCTCGGTGCCATCGTCGTGTTGGGGATCGTGGCTTGGGCGGTCCAGCTCGCCGACGGGCTCGGCGCCGCCGGCTACAACGACCAGGCGTTCTGGGCGGTCTACGAAGCCGACCTCGTCGCCTTCATCGGGGTGAGCTACGGCGGAGCCGTGGTGTCGGCGATCCTCCGACTCACCAAAGCCACCTGGCGGGCGCCGCTCACCCGCATAGCCGAGGCGACCGCTCTCGTCACCCTGCCGATCGGGATGCTCTTCATCGTCCCGCATCTCGGTAGCCCCCAGCGCATCTGGGAGCTGGTGTGGCCTCCGTACTGGAACCTGTCCTCGCCGATCCTGTGGGACTTCTTCGCGGTCAGCACCTACCTGCTCGCCACGGCGGTCTTCTTCTACCTGCCGCTCATCGCCGACCTGCCGGTCGCCGCTGCCCGCATCGCCGGGCAGCCTGGGTTGCGTGCCCGGTTCTGCCGCCTGCTCTACCGGACGCTTGGAGGCGAGCGGGAGGTGAGCGTGTCCCGACGCCGGCTCATCGAGGGCTCGATCGGCCTCGTGGCGATCATGGTCATCCCGATGGCGGTCTCGGTGCACTCGGTGCTGTCGTTCGCCTTCGCCTCCTCGTCACGCCCGGGGTACTCCGAGACCATCTTCCCCGTCTACTTCGTCGTCGCCGCCCTCTACTCGGGGATCGCCCTCGTCGTCCTGGTCGTGGCAGCCTCCCGTCGCCTGTTCCACCTCGAAGCGTTCATCCACCCTCGCCACTTCGTCCGCCTCGGCTTTCTCCTCGTCGCCTTCGGCGCCGCCTACCTGTACCTCACCTTCACGGAATACCTCATCGACGGCTATTCGGGGACCTCGGGGCTTGCTGCCTGGGTGGCCCAGGACTTGACCGGCCGCTACTGGGTGCCGTTCTGGATCTACTTCGTCGCGGCCGGCATCGTGCCCCTCCTCGTCATGGCGTTTCGACGCACCCGGACCCTTGGAGGCGTCGTCACCGCGTCGGGGCTCGTCGTCGCAGCCTTGTGGGTGAAGCGCCTCGTCATCGTCATCCCTCCCGCCACCGAGCCGCTCGTGCACTCGCCCCTCGCTTCGGCGGGTGTGCTCGCCGGGAACTGGGGCAGCTACCACTTCACCTGGGTTCCGATCTCGATCACCGTGGCGGCCACCGCTGCGATCCCGCTCCTCCTGCTCATCCTGTTCCGGTTCGTGCCGATCCTGCCCATCGCCGAGATGGAGGAGCTCGAGTCCTTCGAGGAGGAGCTGACCGAGGCGATCGAGATCGTCAGCCCCTTGCCTCTCGGCCTCGCCGGGACTGCTGGCCGCCCACTCGTCCCGCCCGCCTCGGCGTGCGCGCCCGTCGCCATGCCCCCAACCGATGCCGCCCGGTCCGGTGGGCTCGGCAAAGGGGGGCTGGGCGGTGGGGCGGCTCTCGCCCAGGGCAGCCCCGCGGGGTGGCGGCAATGAGCTCGACCCGAGCTCGCCGCCCGCGGATCGGCCTCCACGCCATCCTCGCCAGATTGCTGCTCGGCGGGCTGGTGCTCGGCTTCGCACTCGTGCCGGCCACCGTGCAGGCCGTCGCGGCGCCCGGTGCAGCGCCCCGACTCACGCTGAGCGCCCGGCCTCTCCTGACAGGGCGCCCGGCCGTCGAGCTGCTCGCCCGGCTCGCCCCCTCCGGCGCCCCGGCAGGCGGCCAACATCGTGGGCTCGGCGGGGTGATGGTCACCTTCGCCGTGCATCTCGATGAGTTCGCCGGCGCGCCGCTGCTCACCCTCGGCTCGGCGACGACCGACCGCGCAGGTGATGCACACATCACCTACACGCCCACCTTCACGGGTCGCCAAGCGCTCACCGCCACCGCCACCGATGCCTCCGGTAACACGATCGCCACTGCCGCAGCGAGCTACCTGGTGACCGCCGCCGTCAACCCGCTCGCCGGGACCGCCCAAGCGGTCCGGCCTGACGGCGGCATCGGCAAGGTGGTCGTCGGCGTGCTGCTCGGCCTCGTTGTACTGCTGTGGATCGTCCTCGTGGCCATCGTCGTGCGGGTGACGCAGCGCAGCCCTCGGGCGAGCTTGCCGTAGTCAGGCAGGAGGCCGATAGCCGGCAGGCTGCCGCTGACCTACAGATTGGTGCAGTCGGCGGGAAGATCCGGTGCGACTGCTGGTGCTGCCGCATCCGGCTGCCCGGTGCTGGTGACAGACGGACAACCGACCGTGAAGCAGGTCATTGAGAGCGAGCCCATGGAACAGCCTTGGACGAGGACCTCTGCTGTTTCCTGTGTGGCGCCGGCGATCCCGGCCAGGTAGAGCAGCGGGATGAAGTGGTCCGGCGTTGGGACCGCCATCGCGTAGTCCTTGTCGTCGACCACCGATGCAAGCGCGGCCGGGTCGGTCCGCATCATGTCGACCACGAGGGAGTCGAAGCGTTCGGCCCAGTCGTATCCGGCATCGGGCTGCTGCCATGCGATTCGGCGAAGGTTGTGAACCAGGTTCCCGCTCGCGACGATGAGGACCTCTCTTCGGCGCAGCGGTGCCAGCCTTCGTCCGAGCTCCAAGTGGTAGTCGAAGGACTTCGCGGCGTTGATGGACAATTGCACTACCGGTATGTCCGCGGCCGGGAACGCGTGCACCAGGACCGACCAAGACCCGTGGTCTATCCCCCAGCTGTCATGGTCGAGGCCGATCCACGTGGGGTCCACCAGATCTTTGATCTCGGCTGCCAGTTCAGGGTCACCTGGTGCGGGGTAGTCGACGGCGAAGAGCTCTTGTGGGAACCCGTAGAAGTCGTGGATCGTCCGCGGCTTCACCATGGCGGTCACCGCGGTGGCGTTGATGTACCAGTGGGCAGATATCGCCAGGATGGCCCTTGGTTTGGGGACGCCGGCGCCGAGGGCTGCCCAGGCTCGTGTGTACCGGTTGTCGTCCAGTGCGTTCATCGGTGTGCCATGCGCGAGAAACGCCGCCGGCATCGGTTCTGTCATCCGAAGCAATCCTACGGTCACCGCTTACGTGGAGCTGGCAGCTGAAGACGAGCGCTACCTGCCTCTGAGGTGGCCAGTCTTCGCTCAGTCCTGATATTCGTAGAACCCGTGGCCGCTCTTCACGCCCAGCCTGCCCTCGTCGATCAGTTGGTGGAGCAGTCTTCGAGGGCCTTCGGGCAGGCCGGGTCGTACTGATGCGTAGTGCTCCTCGATGTTCAGCACCACGTCGAGCCCGACTCGGTCCATGAGCCGGAATGGCGGGATCCCCGGCGCGGTGAAGATCTGCCACATGCCGTCGACGTCCGCCGGGGTTGCTACCCCTTCTTGAACCACCATCAGGCACTCCCGCTTGATGGCCGCCCACACGCGGTTGAAGATGAAGCCGTCGCTTTCGCGCCGGACGCGGAAAGGCACGAGACCGTAGCGTGGGATGCGTTCCATCAAGGCGTCGATCACGCCGTCATCAGTCTGTCCACACGACATCAACTCGACTGAGTTCAGTTCGGGTGGTTGCTGGTAGTGGGTGTTCAACACCCGCTCCGGATGCGCGACCTTGGAGATCATCTGACTCGTCGGTATGGAGGAGGAGTTGCTCGCCAGGATCGCATCGCCGTCCGCCAACTTGTCGAGTTGGGCGAACACTTCGACTTTCAGTTCGAGGTTCTCAGGGACAGCTTCGATCACCATCCACGCGCCACGGACCGCGTCCGGGAGGTCGTCGGCTGCCGTGACCTGCCCGGTCCGCGACGCACCCAAGTTGAGGATCTCGCGCACTTGGTCGATCTGACTGTTCACGTAGTCGCGCGCAGCTTCTCGCTGGGGTTGGGACAAGTCGAATATGCGGACGTCGGTTCCTTCCGCGGCGTAGACGGACGCAATTCGTCTCCCGAGAGTCCCCCCTCCGTCTATGACGACCGGACGTTCGTCCACGTCGGGGGGAAGCGTGTAGGACAAGGTCGTACCTCGGTTTTCCTGGCCTTCGCCGGACTCGCCTGATCGTAACCATCGCGGCTGCTCCCGCCATCCTCAGGACGACTGGGCCCTGCCAGCCCGCCCAGTTGTCGCTCGGGTGCCCACAGCCCTCGCCCGAGCCTTATGGACGAGGCCGACGCTCAAGGCCGATGGGCCAAGCCTGATGGTACGGTCGCTGAGTCCCGGGCGAAGTCGTCGCGGCGTGCTCGACAGTGGTGACGAAGGAGAGGTCATGACTGATGTGTCGAAGAGCGACGCGATTCTCCAGGGTCTCCCAATGTGTTGAACGACCTGGAGGCTCTCTACAAGGACGTCCATCCACACGCGGAGTTGTCGATGCAGGAGCACCGCACCGCGGGTGTCGCCGCCGAGCGCCTGAAGGCTGCGGGCTTCGATGTGAGCGAAGGCGTGGGCAAGACCGAGGTGATCGGTGTGCTGAGAAACGGTGATGGCCCGACGGTCATGCTGCGCGCCGACATGGATGCACTGCCGGTCAAGGAGACAACGGGTCTGCCTTACGCAAGTTCGGTGACAGCCACCGATCACGATGGGAACGAAACGCTTGCGATGCACGCCTGTGGCCATGACATCCACGTCACCTGGTTAGCCGGGACGTGCGCCTTGATGGCAGCGGCTCCCGAAGCCTGGCGGGGCACCCTGATCGCCCTCTTCCAACCGGGCGAGGAGACCGCCGCCGGCGCGCAGGCGATGATCGGCGACGGGCTGTTCGAGCGCTTTCCTCAGCCGGAGGTGATCCTGGGACAGCACGTGATGCCGATGCCCGCCGGCGCGGGCACCAAGGAGAACGTCATCCCAGACGATGCCGTGATCAAGCTGAACGTGCGAACATTCGACGAGTCGGTCCGCAAACGCCTGCTCACATCCATCGAGCGGATCGTCAAAGCGGAGGCCGAAGC
>JAJYGM010000575.1 GCA_021785095.1 Actinomycetes bacterium | reverse complement strand
CCCGCCGTCGCGCACGGCCACGCCCGCGGGGCGGCACCGAGTCCCCACAGCCCGCACGGCGGTCCGCTCGCCGTGCACTCGGAGCTGTGGTCCTACGAGGTCGCGAACGCCTGAGCGGGTCGCCGCTGCCCCTTTGCTCAGGTCACCTTGAAGCGCACGACCGCCACACCGGTGCCGGACGAGACCTTGGTGTGCTGGCCGAGAACTTTGATGGTGAGGACGTGCAGAGCGTCCGAGAGGCCCTTCACCGTCCGGACGACGTTCGCCTTCACCGAGGCGGCGCCGTTGTTCACGGTGGCCACGAGGTGGCCGTCGAGGTAGATCGCCGCCTTGCCCATGGTCGGCCCGACGACGGTGTACCACGCGACCGCAGTGCCCCGGAAGTGGAACGAGTACGTGGCACCCGCCTCCTTGTCCAGCACGTAAGTCGCCGGCGAGCCCTTGTGCAGCGACCACAGCTGGATGACGCTCGCGTTCGACTGGTCCGTCACCTTCGTGCCGACTGCGAAGGCGTCCACCGACACCTGGTCGCCCGTTGCCGCCTTGGCACCCTTCTCGCCGAGGACGACCACGCGGATCGTGTGCGGCCCTTTCGCAAGGCCGGTGAACGTCTGCGCCACCTTGTACTTGAAGGACGAAGAGTAGGAGTTGACGGTCCGCTTGAGCGCGCCGTCGATGTAGACCGCGGCCTTGCCCTGGTTGGGACCCTCGACGGTCCGCCACGTCACGGACGTGCCTGTGAACGAGTAGCTCATCGTCGCTCCCGCCACGTCGTCCTCCGCGTACGACCCGTCGATGGCAGCCGCAGCCTTCACCACGGACCACTTCGCGGTGGTGCCGGGCGCGCCGGGCAACACCTGCAGCGTTCCCCGGAACGCCAGGGTCGCCGAGGCGAGCACGTTGCCGGCCTGGTCGGCGATCTCGGGCGTGGCGCCACTCGGGTCGAGCATGACCTCGTAGTGCTGGCCGGATATGAGCGCGCTGGTCGGCTGGAGCGACACCGAGGTGTAGAAGTCGGTCGCCTGGCATGGCCCGGCCGTGCCGGATGCCGGCGTGCAGGACATCCTCGCCGACACCGCCACAGGTGCGCCAGAAGGCGGGACGACGTCGAGGAGCACGGTCGAGGAGCTGACATGGTCCACCGGCTTGGAGAACGCGACGACGACCGGGCTCGTGAGGCTTGCGAGCGCGCCCAGGGATGCCGTCGGCGGCAGGGTGTCCACGGTCCAGGTGTAGCTCACGACCGCAGACCCGATGCCGGCCTGGTTGAACGCCTGCACGGCAAAGGTGTGCGTCCCGTCGGTGAGGCTCGGCAACGTGATCGACGCAGGGCAGTCGAGGCTCACGATGACCGTGTCGAGGGCGCAGGAGAAGGTTGACCCGGGCTCGTCGGAGATGTACGCGAAGGTTGCCGCGCTCGAACCGGAGATCGAGGGCGGGGTCTCGGTCAGGGTCACGACCGGGGGCGTCGTCGCCGAGGAGGTCCCGAGGCCGCGGGTGTTCACGAGGTCGACGGTCTGGTTCGAGGCAAGCGCGCTGGCACCGCCGGAGGCTTCGACAACGCCGGTGACGATGAATGCACCGGGAGGCACGAAACTGCCGAGAGTGAACGAGAGGCCCGAGATCATGGCTGTGCCTGCGGACCCGGAGCTGGCCGCCGTCACCGGGAAGCTCGCGACGGTCTGCGGTGGTGCGGTGATCGGGCCGGACGGCGTCGGCACGAGGATCGTGGAGCTGTTGACGGTTGCGGGGCCGAGCGTGAGGCCACCCGTGGTGGTCACCGTGGGCACCTCTGCGAACGTGGTCCTGTAGGCCGCGATCTGGCTTGCGTACGGGCTGACGAGGACGAGTGAGGCGCCGACCGGGGTGGACCCGGCGGAGGTCTCGGTGTAGGTGATGCTCGCGCCGTCGAACGGCGGCGTGCCCGTGGACGGGATCGTGACCGGCGCTGCGAAGGATCCCGGCGCAGTGGTGCTCGCGATCACGGCATTGGTGACCTGAGCGGCAGTGACGGCGCTACCGGCCTCGCCGGCCACGGCTACCTCGACCGGGGCGCCCGCGACGGCCGAGCTGGCGACGTCGTAGAGGATCGGTCCCACGACGATGGTCGAGGCCGCCAGGTTGCCGGTCGCCACCGTCCAGCTGACGCTCGTGTCACCCGTGCCGAGGCTGGCGGTGGCGTTGTCGAGCACGAGGTCTCCCGTCGTCACGGTCGCGACGGGCAGGGTCGTGGCATTGAAGGTCACCCCGGGTGTCGAGAGCGAGAACGTGATGGTGTCGTTGTGGACGAGCGACCCGGCGGTGACGGCCATGCTGATGTTGCCTGCGGTCTGGCCGGTCTCGCCGGCGGCGAGGGTCGGGGCGCCGGCCGAGGTCGTGGTGGTGGTGCCGCCGACGTTCGCGATCGTGACTCGGCCCGGCACGATGAGGGCGGTGCCGACGTCCGGCCCGGCGGTGACGGCGGCCGAGAGCGTGACGGGGCCGAGCGGCGCCTCGGCCGTGTCGAGGACGATGTTCGAGATCGTGATCGACGAGGCCGAGCCCTGTGAGGGGTCGCCGGCGATGACGTCGACCTCGAAGCCGGTGTCGTTCACCTGAACGCTGCTGCCGTTGAGACCTGTCACGCCGACGGTCATCGAGCCTCCGGCGGCGTACGGCGTGGCCGCGAGGCCGATCGTGTTGGCGCTGCCGGTCGCGTCCCTCAGGTTGAGCGTGATGACGTCTCCGGCGTGGAAGTAGCTCTTCACGGGCTCGGTGATCGTCACGATGCCTGCATCCTGGACGTTCGCCGTCGGCAGGATCGTCGGCGTGCTCTGGGCGGCGTAGGTCGCCTTCGTCGTGGAGCTGCTGATCACGTTGGCGTCACTCACTGTCGCTGGCGAGGTGAACACCGGTCCGGAGACCGTCACGATGTCGCTGCCGAGGGCTGCTCCGGAGTCGGCCGAAGCTGTCAGGCCGGACAGCGTGAGAACGCCCGGAAAGGTGCTCGACGCGCTGGAGCCGGTGATCGTCACCAGCATCTCGTCGTCGAGCGAGCCGCTGCTGCTGGAGAGCGCCACGCTCGCAGCCAGGCCATTCGTACCGCTGGCGGTCCCAGGCGCAGTGAAGTGCAGCGTGGCGGCGCTCGAGGAATCCGAGAATCGGAACGTCAGCACGCTCCCGAGCTGCAGCTGGCCCGGAAGGCTCTCGGTGACCGAGATGTCCCCGAGCGGCGCGGTGCTGCCAGCCACGATCGGGAACACAGCGGCGGCTGCCACGCTCGGCGGCGCCGCACTGGTCGTCGCCCCGGCCGGCATTGCCGCTAGCCCGAGGAATGCGAGCGAGGCTGCGAACGCTCCCGCAGCCAGCCGGGTCGTCCGGTGCTTCATGTGCCTGCCCCCATCTCTGCCGCGACAGCACTTCGCGGGTCACCATGTCGATGGCGCAGGCGTGCCCCGGCGTTACGCGCTTTCGGGCAACAAGGGGGAAGCGCTGCTTACCTCGCGTTCACGAGCCGGATGAAGCACCATAGGCTCAGGCTATGACTGACAGGCCGATGCCAGGATCGTCCGCATCGTCAGGGCCGATCATGATCACCCGGATGACCGTGGACCCGCAGAGGTCGAACGATTTTGCCGTGCGTTTCGTCGCCGAGCTCGATCCGCCGCCCTCGAGAGAGGAGCAGTCCCGCGTGGGCGACGAGATCTCCCACCGGGTCAAGGTGTGCGGGTGGAGCTCCTCGCCCGGCCAGTTCGCCGTTCACGTGGAGGCCGACCGGGACGATCTCGAGGTCGTGGCGAAGGAGGTGCTCGCCGCGGTGGACCGCCACGTCGACCGCCACGCGCCGAACGGCCGGACGACGCGGCAGCGCCGCTTCGCCAAGGATCAGGCGGTGCTCGATCAAGTGATGAGCGAGTACCTCGGAGCTTCGTGAGGCCGTCAGAGCTGTGAGCACCGGTTGGAACGTCTACACGTGCGAAGGATGCGCAAGGCCTTCGTAAACGACCGTGGCGACCGCTACCAGGCAGCTGCGACTCGCTCCGCCTCGGCGCGCCTGTAGCTGACAGCAGTCTGATGGGCGGCCTAGCCTTGGGTCGATGCACCTGCTCGCAGCGACATCGACCGGCTCGGGGAACACAACGGCACTCGTGGTCGACGTCATCCTGGCGGTGCTCTTCGCCTACTTCGGCTACCGGTCCTCGGAGAAGTTCAGGAGGCAGTGGGGCCGCACGCCGTGGGGCTGGCCGTCTGCCCTCTGGGGGGTCGTCTGCTTCATCTCGATCCTGCTCGGTGTCATCCTGCTGTTCTTCGCCCGCAGGGGTACCCGGCGCCGCATCCAGCAGTCGGGGGCATTCGGGAACCAGTACGGCGGCTACCCCGGGGGTGCCCCTCCGGGCATGTCGCCGCCGTATCAGGGGCCGACCCAAGGCCAGGGGAACTACGGCCAGGGGAACTACGGCCAGGGGAACTACGGCCAGGGGAACTACGGCCAGCCCAGCTACGAGCAGCCGGGCCCCGCGCAGCCGGAGCAGACGCCGTGGGGCTCAGCCCCTCCGCCCGCATCGCCGCCGCCGCAGGCGCCGGGCTCCGTGCAACCGAACTGGTATCCCGATCCTTCCGGCAAGCACCAGTACCGCTACTACGACGGATCCCGTTGGACCGACGACGTCTCCGACAACGGCGTCGCGCTGAAGGACCCCTTGCCGAGTTGAGCGCCCGGTGCCGAGGGAGCAAGGCCGTTCGGCCCTAGTCCCGGCCTCTTCTCGGATCCATGCTCGAGAGAGAGCGGATCGTCTGATCGGGCGACCGGGAAGGGAGGTTCGACATGGAGCTCCACGAGTCGTTCGCGTACAACGCCCCGATCGGTTCCGTGATCGCCATGCTCGAGGACCGCGACGCCACCGTCGCTAAGTACGAGTCCATGGGACATCACGAGGTCGAGGTCCTCGACCTCGAGCGGCGTCGTGGCAGGTTGCGGATCATCTCGACGAGGGTGGTGGACGTCGAATTGCCGAGCTTCGCCAAGCGTGTCCTGAGACCGACGAACACGATGTTGCAGACCGACGAGTGGGAGCGAGGACCCGACGGTTCTTGGGCCGGCACGTTCGACGTCGAGGTGAAGGGCGCACCTGTGCACATCTACGGTGCGATGTCGCTCCACCCTCATGGACGTGAGACCACGCATGACGTCTCCGTCCACGTCGACGTGAAGATCCCGCTCATCGGGAGCCGCGTGGCTGCCTGGGCGGCCCAGGGGGACGTCCGCCGGAGCGTCGAGGGGGAGTTCGCCTTCAACAGCGCCTGGCTCGGCACCCACGCGGTCGCCGTCTAGTCCGTAGCCGGCATCGGGGCGCTGCCTGTGCTAACCGACGACCGCCTTGTCGGTGATCTCGAGCGCTCGGTCGATCACCTCGAAACCCTCCGCCAGCTCCTCCTCGCTGATCGTGAGCGGCGGGTTCGTCATGAGCTGGTTCCAGTGCACGAACACGAACACCCCGTTGTCGAGCAGGAATCGTGACAAGGCACCCATCTCCGGGCTCGTCGTGTTGAACCCGGCCATGGGCTCGCCGGTGGAGCGGTTGCGGACGAGCTCGAGGCAGCCGAAGAGGCCGATGTTCCGGTGCGACAGAACCGACGGGTGCCGGTCGGCGAGGCGCTCGTGGTGCCGGCGCATGACTTCTCCGAGCTTTGCCGACCGCTCGATGAGCCCGTCCTCCTCGTAGACCTGGATCGTTGCAAGAGCTGCGGCGAGCGCGACTGGGTGCGAGTTGTAGGTGAGGCCGCCCTGGAACGAGTGCTCGTCGAACCAAGCGGCGACTCCCGGCCGGAGCCCGACCGCACCGAGCGGCAGGTAGCTCGACGTCAGCCCCTTTGCGCACGTGATGAGATCGGGCACGACGCTCCAGTGCTCGACGGCGAACCAGCGCCCCGTGCGCCCGAACCCGCTCATCACCTCGTCCGCGATCATGAAAATGCCGTGGCGGTCGCACAGCTCACGCACCCCTTGCAGGTATCCGTCCGGGGGGATCAGGATCCCGTTCGTTCCGGTGACCGGCTCGAGGATGTATGCGGCGATCGTCGAGGGACCCTCGAGCTCGATCGTCTCCTCGAGCGCGGCGAGTGCCACCTCGGCGGAGTCCTCATCCCGCATCGTCCCGTGGTACCAGTCGAGGACGTGTACGACGCCGGGGATGCCCGGCTCGTTCGCCCATCGGCGGGGGTCGCCGGTGAGGCTGATCGCTCCGGCGGTGGCGCCGTGGTAGGAGCGGTAGCGGGCGAGGACCTTGTGACGGCCGGTCACTGCCTTCGCGATGCGGATGGCGTTCTCATTCGCCTCGGCCCCGCCGAGCGTGAAGAAGCTCTTCTCGATGTCCCCTGGGAAGAGCTCCGCCAGCTTGTGCCCGAGGCGCGCCCGTACCTCTGTAGCCATCACGGCCGAGTTGACATACGCGACCTGCGCCGCCTGCCGGGCGATGGCGTCCACGATCCGCCGGTCACCGTGGCCGACGTTGACGCTCATGAGCTGGGAATTGAAGTCCAGGTAGCGCTTGCCGTCAGGATCGTAGAAGTAAACGCCCTCCGCTCTCGCGACAGGGATTGGCGCGATCCGGTTCTGCACCGCCCAGTCGAACAGGGTGTAGCGGCGTGACCAGTCGACGATCTGGTCGGCGCTCATCGGCTCAGGTGTAGTCGCGGCGTCCATCGGTCGTGCCTCCGTCGGGGGTCAACATGCTCGCTCCGCCCAGCATGTCACGAGCACGCCGATCGCTCAGCCCCAGGTCCCGAAGGATGTGGAGTCAGCGAGGAATTCCTCCACCGTCACCGGCGGCAGCGTGTCGTAGTCGAACTCGAAGTCCGAGCAGGCGAGCTGGATCAGGGTGCCGCCTGTGACCTTCGGATGGAGGAACATCTCCTGCCAGTGCGGATGGCCGAGGAAGACTCCGAAGGGCTCGATGCCTGCCGCTCGCACGCGCTCGAGCGCGACCTGCATGTCGGGGACCTTGTAGGTGAGGTGATGGAGCCCGCCGTCAGGGTGCTTCGCAAAGAAGCTCCGCAAGAAGCCCGAGCCCTCCAGCTCCTCGATCAGCTCCACCCTCCCGCCTCCACCGTAGATGAGCTGGATCGCGCGGAACCCGGTCATCGGGTTCTCCCCGCCGCCGGCGAAACGCCCGCCGAGCAGGTCCCGGAACACCGGCAACGAGCTCGCGATGGAGCGAGTGGCATGCGCCACGTGGTCGAAGGTGGCATCGAGGCCGTCGATTCCGAACATGCCCAGTGATTAGCACGAAGTCCGCATTCGGTGCGGGAGCCGCGACGGCGCGATGATCCTCTCGTCAGAGGAGGACGAGATGCTGCCCGACTACGCGGAATTCGACCAGGCGATCGGCCTCGACTGGTACTCCCTCGACCCGAACCTCCGCCTTCTGCTCGACAAGACCCTGCCCGAGCCCGAAGACCGAGACCTCGCAGAGAAGGTCGTCTCGGAGTACGGGAGCCTCGTCGGCACACGCATCGCTCCCCGCGCCGAGGTCACGGACAGGCACGGCCCGGTCCTCGAGCGTTACAACGCCTGGGGCGAGGACGTCGGTACGGTCGTGCACCACGAGACGTGGCTCGAGAACAAGGCCGATCTCGTCCGGGCAGGCTTTGCCGGCGGGATGCCGGCGCACGCCGGCCGGCCCGTTCCGGCGGTGGTCACCGCCGCCGTCTCCTACCTCGTGTCGCAGGCGGAGACGGCGGTCTACTGCGCCCTCGGCATGACCAGTGGCGCGGCCGACATCGTCGAGCGGTACGCACCGGACGACGTCCGCGCCGATCTCGTGCGCAAGCTCACCTCCCTCGACCCGGATGACTCCTGGGAGGGCGGGATGTTCCTCACCGAGCGCCAGGGCGGGAGCGACGTCGGCGCCAACACGACCCGCGCCATGCAGGACGGATCCGAATGGCGCTTGTTCGGTGACAAGCACTTCTGCTCGAACGTCGATGCCGACGTCTTCATCGTGCTGGCGAGGCCGGACGGAGCCCCGCCGGGAAGCCGTGGCCTGGCGACGTTCATCGTGCCCCGCCACCTCGACGACGGCTCCCCGAACGGCTTTCGCATCAAGAGGCTCAAGCCCAAGCTCGGCACCGTCGGCGTGCCGACCGGTGAGGTCACGCTCGAAGGGGCGAAGGCGTGGCTCGCCGGGAGCGTGCCTCCTTCGGACGGCACGGCTCGGCCACTCGATGCGGCCCGTGACGGCAAGGGCATCAACCGGATGATGGAGATGGTGAACGGGAGCCGGTTCGGTGTGGCATTGATGAGCCTCGGGATCCATCGCCGGTCATGGCTCGACGCCGTCATCTACGCAGCCCATCGGGAGCAGTTCGGGAAGCGGATCGATGCCTACCCGCTCGTTCGCGAGACGCTCGTCGACCTCCTCGTCGACCTCGAGGCGGGGCTCACCCTCTCCTTCGAGTGCGCCGCAGCCACGCGTGGCTCCGAGTCGCCCGAGGAAGGTGCCCTCCTTCGACGGATCGCCATCCCTCTGTCCAAGATCCGCTCCTGTCGCGTCGGTCTCGAGGACACCATCCAGGCACTCGAGATCTTCGGCGGGAACGGCTACATGAACGACTGGCCGATCGCGCGGCAGCTGCGCGACGCCCAGTGCCACACGATCTGGGAGGGGACCGAGAACATCTGCGCTATCGACGTGCGCCGTGCGATGCGGTCGTCCGGTGCGGAGCAGGCGGTGCTCCGCCGGATCGACCGGGCGCTCGAGGCAAGCGCATCCGCCAACGGCGTGCTCGCGGCGCCGATCGGCACGGTCCGCGCCTGCAGGGACGAGCTCGTCGAGGCCGTCGCGTACCTGCAATCCGTTCCCGAGGACCTGGCGCTCCTCCAGTTGCGCCGCTTCTCCTACCTCATGGCGGACACGCTCGAAGGAGCGTTGCTGTGCGAGGAGGCTGCATGGCAGCTCGAGAACGAGGGCAATGCCCGGAAGGCGGTAGTGGCGAGGCGTTTCTGCTCGAGGCGGCTCGAGGCGAGACCGGTTCGTGGCATCACGGACCCGGACCGCACTGTCATCGACCTGTTCGAACCGATTGTCCGGTACGGGCAGATCGAGAGCACCGACCTGCTGGCGGCCGCCGGACGGCAGTAACTCTCTACAGCCCCGAGGGCGCGCTCACCGCCGAAACAGCGGGCTCGTTCCCGTCCTCTGGCATGGGCTCTTGCAGCGGGACGTGGCAGGCGGCGTAGTGACCGGGGTGGAACAGCCGCAACGGCGGCTCTACCTCGGCACACACGTCCTGAGCGGCGGGGCACCTCGTCCGGAACCGACAGCCCGAGGGCGGATCGACCGGGCTCGGCAGCTCGCCCCGGATCCCGATCTCCGACTTCGCCCTCTCCCGGGACGGGTCCGGCTCGGGCACGGTCGCGATCAGTCCGGCCGTGTAGTGGTGCACGGCATGGTGGTAGATGTCGTCGCCGGAGCCCATCTCGACGAGCTTGCCCAGGTACATGACCCCGATCCGGTCGGACAGGTACTTCACGACGGCGAGGTCGTGGGAGATCACGACATAGGTGAGGCCGTGGGTCTGCTGGAGCCGCTTCATGAGGTTGAGGACCTGTGATCGGATCGAGACGTCGAGCGCGCTCACCGGCTCGTCCGCCACGATCACCTGCGGGTTGAGCGTCAGCGCACGGGCGAGTCCGATCCGCTGGCGCTGACCTCCCGAGAACTCGTGCGGGAAGCGCTCGACCGCGTTCATGGGCAGTCCGACCTCGCTGAGCAGCTCGGCGATCACTTCCTCCTGCTGTTTGTGGGTGCCGATGCCCTGCACCTGCATCGGCTCGCGCAGCACGGCACCGACCCGCATCCGCGGATCGAGTGAGGCGATCGGGTCCTGGAACATCATCTGCAGGTCGCGGCGGAATCGTCGAAGCTCACGTTCGCCGAGCTTGGTGATGTCGGTCCCTCGCAGCGTGACGTTGCCTGAGTCGGCCTTCTCGAGACCGACGATGACCTTGCCGAGCGTCGTCTTGCCGCAACCTGATTCGCCCACCAACCCGAACGTCTCGGCCCGACCGACGGTGAAGCTCACGTCGCTAACCGCCTTCACGGATGCGACCCGGCGCTGGAGGATCCCTGCAGTCACCGGGTACTCCCGGACGACCTGGTCGATCATGAGGAGGTTGGCGTCGTCGGCACCAGCCTCCCACTGGCGCTCGGGCACGATGGCGGCAGG
>JAJYGM010000096.1 GCA_021785095.1 Actinomycetes bacterium | reverse complement strand
GCGGACAAGGCGAACCTTGTGCCGGATGTGACCGGAGTGGGGCGGACAAGGCGAACCTTGTGCCGGATGTGACCGGAGTGGGGCGGACAAGGCGAACCTTGTGCCGGATGTGACCGGAGTGGGCCTTTCCGGTCACTTGCCGCGCACAGTTGGGGCGGAGTGGGCCTTTCCGGTCACTTGCCGCGCACAGTTGGGTCGGGGCCGGAGGCGGGCCGGAGGCGGAGTGGGGCCGGAGGCGGAGGCGGGCCGGAGGCCGCCGCTCGCCGGCGACAAAGGCGCCCCACCCGGCGTGCCTGCACGCCGGGTGGGACCGCTCTTCCCCGTCGGGCGTGCTCAGCCTGCGAGAAGCTCAGCCACCATGCCGTCGAGGATGTCCGACTCCGAAACGATCAGCTCCTCGTAGCCGAGGACCTCCATGATCGTGAGCAGCACTACGGTGCCGCCGACGATGACGTCTGCTCGGTCATGCTCCATGCCGCGGCGAGATCGCCGGGTGGCTACGTCCTCAGTCGCCAGAATCCCGGCGAGCCTCGACACTTCATCTCGGGTGAGATGGGCATGGTGGACTGAGCCGCGGTCGTATGACTCGAGCCCGAGCGACAGCATCGTGAGCGCCGATACTGTGCCCGCGAGCCCCACGAGCCTCCTCGCGTGCGCGCCACGTGGAGTACCGACTCCGCGAGCGCCCGGGAGGACGACGTCCAGACTGCCGCCAGGCAACCCAGCCGCCACACGAGCCTCGGCGACGAAGGCTGGGTGCTCGAGGGCGACGATCTGCACGAGCCCGGCGACGTATGACTGCGCAGCTTCGAGCTCGGCCCGGGCCGGCGGATCCGAACCTAGGAAACGCTCCGTCACCCTCACGCAGCCGACGTCCAACGAGACGACCTCGGCCGCTGCGCCATCACCTGTGCCGCACACGAGCTCCGTGGAACCACCCCCGAGATCGACGACCAGGTAAGGGCCACGAGAGCTCGGCAGCTCAGAGGTCGCTCCCCTGTAGGAGAGCTGCCCTTCGGCGAGCCCCGAGAGCACTCTCAGCTCTGTACCGAGCAATTTGGCAGCGGGCTGCAGGAAGGAAGCACTGTTCACCGCGTCGCGGATGGCCGAGGTTGCCACGCCCATCACGGCCGATGCGCCAGCAGCAGTGATCGCTTCGCCGTACTCGCGCAGGACGGCAAGGGTGCGCGAGATCGCCGCCGGCTGCAACTCCCCGGAACTGTCTACTCCCGCTCCAAGGCGGGTGATCCTCATGCGGCGATCAACTGTCACGCCATCGGCACGGGCGATCAGCAGTCGCGTGGAGTTGGTGCCACAGTCGACCGCGGCCACGCAGGGTGCCGCGGCCTCACCGGGCACGCCGGCCTCACCGGCTCCAGCGTCAGGCACTTTCAACCACGAAGTCGTTCCGATCGATGGAGAGCCGCTGCGCCACCAGCACCCCGACAGGATCGTCGGCACCCACGAGATACGAGGCGAGATGGGCGTGCAGGCACTTGACCCCCCGCCGGGTCCCGCCGACACCCCCGGCTGGCACGGCGCCGACATAACCGGCCGGGATATGGCGCTCGCGCTCGGCCGCATAGCGCGCGTGGGCGGCCTCGAGCGCCACCGGGTCGACGGCAGCCTCCGCCTCCTTCACCCCGCCTGCCGACTCGAGCCGGCTCACGGCAGCCCTGATCTCGCTCCCGACAAGCCAGAAACGGGTCGGCATCGGCGTGCAGTCACTGAGGATCGGTGGGTTGCTGATGACTACGGGAGCTCCGGCGCGGTCGCGCACCGCTACCTCGAAACCCCTCGGCTCTCTCCCCAACAACCCCGCGACCACCTCTCGGTCGCTGCCACTCACTTCTTGCGGCGGCGCAGAGCGTACACGATCACCCGCGCGAGAAACAGCGCTCCGGCCACGCTCGCGAAGGGGATGAGCCGCCTTGCCAGGGAGGGACCGGCCATCCGCCCGAGGTCGACCGGTTCGGCAGGAGCTGACTGAATCCGCCGGATAGACGACGGTGGGGTCTCAGCAGGCTGGTCCGTGCCGGCCGCAGGGGAGGAGGGGGCAGTGGCAACGTCGGGCCCTGTGCCGTTCGATGCCGCACCTGACTCGCCGGACGTGCGCGCCGACCCCTTGGACGTGGGCGCCGACCCCTTCGACTCGGGTGTCGTCGACGCCTTCGACTCGGGCGTTGCCTCCGGAGATCTACCCGGCGCGGTCGCCGCTCCCACGCTTGTCGGCGCGTCCGGCGCGAGGACCATCGTCTCGAGGTTACGGACGAACTGGTCGAGAAGCTTGCCCGATACGTCGGCCAGCACGCCCCTGCCGAACTGCGCGACCTTGCCGGTGATCGCAAGGTCCGTGACAACCTCGACCTTCGTCCCGGCCCCTGACGAGGACAGCGTCGCCGTGATCGTCGCCGAGGCGTTGCCCTGCCCACGAGTCTCTCGACCCTCGGCCCTGAGCACCCCGCGGTGCGCTGCGCCGTCCAGCTCCTCGAAACGGGCCGATCCCTTATACGAGGCTGTTATCGGGCCGACTTTCACCTTCACGACTCCGCGATACTCGTCGCCCTCGACCTCTTGGAGCTCGGCACCTGGTAGACAGGGTGCGATCCGCTCTACGTCGGTCAGGAGCGTCCATGCCTCCTCTACGGGTACGGCTACCTCGAACTCGTTCGTCAACTCCATCGGCGGAGGTCCTCTCTCGTGTCGATGTCGGCCGCTTTGCCCTCGCAGGCTACTTCGGTCACGAGCTCAGGTCGCCTCGACATGAGAACACGTGCACCCTCTTCCCCGCTCGTAGGCAGCAACGTCCACACCGTGGCATCCAAGCGGACCGGATGGCCGCGCCGTCCATCGTAGGTCGCGACGACGATCGGTCCGCCCGGCGCGGACGCGACCGCCCGCCACGCCGAGGCCGTCAGCCCAGGGGTGTCCCCCAGCCCGACGATGGCGGCGGTATGACCCTGGCGTTGGCACCAGTCGAGCGCGACACCGAGCGAAGTCGCCTGCCCGAGCTGCCACTCGTCGTTGCGCAGCAGAGTCACATCGGACGGCACGAGACCGATCAGGTCGGCGGCGCCGCTCACTACGACGACCTCGTCGCAGCCGGCCTCCACTGCCGGCTCGATCGCCCACGCGAGCAGTGGGCGGCCGCGTACCACTGTCGCTAGCTTCTCGCCGGGACCGCCAAAGCGCGTGCCAGCCCCCGCGGCGAGGATCACTGCAGCAGTTGACACCGTGCGAGCGTACCGACGCTGCACACCGGCCCGCCCGCCTGCTACGTGTTCACTCGCTACTCGTCAGCGCCGGTGGATCGGGCCCTCTCTCCTGCGGAGCGAGGGCACCTTGATCCCGGTCCGACTCGCGATGATCTCCGCACAGATGGCGATCGCCGTCTCCTCGGGCGTCCGGGCACCGATGTCGAGTCCGATCGGGCTCATCAGTCGCTCCGCGAGCTGGGCCGGCTCAGCCCCCGCCTCCAGCAGTCGCTTCAGGCGCTCGTCATGAGTCCTGCGTGAACCCATCGCTCCGAGATAGCCGACTCCGGTACGAAGAGCCGCGAGAACAGCTGGGACGTCGAACTTCGAGTCATGGGTGAGCACGCATACCGCGTCTCGCGGCCCGAGATCTCTGCCGGTGCGGTCCAGATAGCGATCGGGCCACTCGACCACGACCTCGTCGGCCATCGGGAAGCGCTCACGCGTGGCAAACACGGCCCGCGCATCGCAGACCTCGACGTGGTAACCCAGCAGCTTCGCGGCTAAAGCGAGTGCGGCGGTGAAATCCACGGCGCCGAAGATGATCATTCGAGGAGGCGTAGCGAACACCTCGATGAACACTTCTACCTCCATCTGGCGCGCCTCGCCGTGAGGACCGTAGTGCCTCGTGACCGTGAGCCCGCTCGAGATGGCGGCTCGGACGTCTCTCGCCACGACCCTGTCGAGGTCGGCGTCGCCGAAGCCGCCGAGCAAAGTCTCGGCACCCTCCGCGAGCGCGCCGGCCTCGCTGCCCGGAGTGCCGGCGAGCACGCCTGCCTCGCTGCTGGGCGCCGCAGGAGCCCAGGCGCCGGGGACGACTAGAAGCTTGGACCCGACAGTTATCGCGCCTGCCGTCTCGTCGACCGCGGCGACCGTGGCCAGCCCCGCCGGCCTGGAGGCCGCAAGGGCAGCTCTCAGCGCCTGGAAGATCCCGCCGCCGGGTGCCACGCGCCCTGTCACCAGTCGAGTGGCTCCACTAGCACTCTCACGGTGCCTCCGCACGTGAGTCCGACCGCGAAAGCTTCGTCGTCTGAGTAGCCAAACGTGCAGACACGCGCCTCTCCCGACTCGATGACCGAGAGCGCCTCTGTCACCACGGCGCTCTCGACGCAACCACCTGACACCGATCCGGCGACCTCCCCGGCGTCGCTGACAACCATCGTCGCCCCCGGGTCGCGCGGACTCGAGCCATCGACTCCGACGACGCGCGCGACGGCGACTCTCTTGCCCTCGGCGAACCACTGGTCGATCTGCGGCAGAAGCTCCTTCATCCCAACTCCCCTATCCCAACTCCCCTATACCAGTGCCTTCTCGAGCGCCCGGCCGACGAGCACTCGCGTCAGATGCCTCCGGAAGGCCTCGGACGCGTTCAGATCTCCCGACACCTCGATCCCGTCATCTGCCTGCGCAGCTGCCTCGGCGGGACTTGAGCCGGCCTCTAGCGCGGCCTCGGCTGCCAAAGCCCTTGCCGGGACCGGCCCGACGTTGATCAAAGCGATCGCGGTCGAGCCATCCCCGTCGAGACGAGCGGCGACGGCACCGACTATCGCCCAGTCCTGGGCTCGTTTCGTGAGCTTCTCGAAGCCCCAGCCGAGCTCGCCCATCTTGGGCAGGCGGATCTCGGTCAAGATCTCGTCGGGAGCGACCGCAGTCTCCAGGAACCCGAGGTGGAACGCTTCGGAGTCGACCTCCCGGCTGCCTCCCGGTCCCCTCAGCACGAGCGTCCCGCGAAGGGCCAGCACCACGGCCGGGAGATCGGAAGCGGGGTCACCGTGGGCGAGCGACCCACCGATGGTTCCTCTGTGCCTCACCTGAGGATCTCCGATCTGGCCGGCCACGTGGGCGAGCAGCGGAAGCTGGGAGCCGACGAGCGGGGACCGGGCGATCTCGTCATGGGTGGTGAGCGCACCCACGGCCAGGTGGTCCCCTCCGTCCCGCACGTAGCTGAGCCCCGGGATGCGGCCGATGTCGACTAGGACCTCAGGGACAGCCAGGCGCAGCTTCATGAGGGGGAGAAGGGAGTGACCACCAGCGAGCACCTTGGCGCCGTCGCCGTGTCTCTCCAGCAGTCCCGTCGCCTGATCGAGGGAGTCGGCGCGGACGTAGTCGAACGAGGCCGGGATCACAGCCGCAGCTCCGGCGCCCGCGCAGCCGCCAGGGCTGCTTCGACGATGTTGTGATACCCGGTGCAACGACACAGGTTGCCCTCCAGACCGAGGCGGACATCGGCCTCGGTGAGCACGTGGTCGCCGCGCTCGGCAAGCATCGACACGATCGCCATGACCATGCCGGGAGTGCAGTAGCCGCACTGGAGGCCATGGTGCTCTTGAAACGCCCGCTGTACCGGGTGCATAGTCCCGTCGGCCTCGGCGAGCCCCTCGATGGTCGTGACGGTGCGTCCCTCTGCCTGGGCGGCAAGGACAGTGCAGGACTTGACGGAGCGGCCGTCGAGCAGCACGGTGCAGGCACCGCACGACGTGGTGTCGCACCCGATATTGGTGCCCTTCAGCCCCGCAGCCTCCCTTATGTAGTACACGAGGAGCGTGCGGGGCTCGACGTCGTGAGTGCATTCGGTGCCGTTAAGAGTGATCGTCACTTCCACTGTCAAGCTGCTCCTTTGCGCGATTTGGTGCCGTTGCCTGCGTCAGCACGTGCCGCCTGGATCGCGAGCCACACACGCTCGGGGGTTGTCGCCATGTCGACATGGCGGACTCCGAGATGTGACAAGGCGTCGACGACAGCATTCTGCACAGCAGGCGTCGAGCCGATCGTGCCTGACTCGCCGATGCCTTTGGCGCCGAGAGCGTTACGCGGAGTCGGCGTCTCGGTGAAGGCCGCGTCGAAGCTCGGGAGCTCGGCGGCCGAGATGATCGAGTAGTCGGCGAAGTTACCCGTGAGCGGGTTGCCGGCCGCGTCATAGCTGAACTCCTCGACCAGGGCCTGGGCCGCCCCCTGGGCGATGCCGCCGTGGACTTGGCCCTCGGCGAGCAGGGGGTTGAGGATGCGGCCGGCATCGTCGACCGCGACGTGGCTCACGAGCCTGACCTGGCCCGTCTCGGTGTCGACTTCCACGACCGCGACGTGGGTGCCGAAAGGAAACGTCGCCCCCGCCGTTGGTAGATCCACCTCGGCCATAAGAGGCTCGCCCGCCCGCTCGAGCGAGGCCTGGGCCAGCTCGGCCCACCCACGGGAGATGGACGGGGTCCCCGCGACGTGGAAGGTAGCGCCAGGCTTGTCGAGAACGATGTCGGCAACGTCTGCCTCGAGTAGATCGGCAGCGAGCGCCCGGGCCTTGTCCACCACCTCGATCGCCGCCTGGTTGACCGCCGCACCGCCGATCTGCAACGAGCGGGAGCCGAACGTGCCGACGCCTCGCGGAACGAGATCGGTGTCCCCATGGATGACTTCAATGTCCTCCATGGCGATGCCGAGCTGGTCGGCGACGAGCATCGCCCACGAGGTGTGGTGTCCCTGGCCGTGTGGCGAGGTCCCGGTGCGCACGATGGCCTTTCCGTTGGGGAGGATCTCGACGGCGCCGTACTCACCTTCGGGGACTCCGTTGGTGATCTCGACGTACGAGGAGAGACCGATGCCAAGCTGCCGGCTGCCACCGGCGCGACGCCGCGCTTGCTGGTCCGCGCGGAGCTTGGGGTAACCAGCCATCTCGAGCGCCAGATCGAGGGCCGGCACGTAGTTGCCCGAGTCGTACTCGGTCCCCGTCGGCGTCGTATAGGGAAAAACGTCGGCGGCGATGAGATTCTTCCGACGCAGCTCGCCGGGGTCCATGGCGATCTCGGCGGCGTAGCAGTCCATCGCCCGCTCGATCGCCGCGGCGGCTTCAGGGCGACCGGCACCGCGGTAGGCGACGGTAGGAACCGTGTTGGTGACGACCGACGTGCTATTGAACTCGGCCCGCGCGATGTCGTAGACGCCCGTAGCCATGGTCCGAGTCATGAACGGCAGCATTGCGCCAATCGCCGGATATGCCCCGGCGTCCTGCACCACGTCGATCCGATACGCCAGGATACGGCCGTCGCGCGTGCCACCGATCTCGACATCTTGTACCTGGGCCCGCCCGTGCCCGAGGCCGAGCATGCTCTCCGAACGGGTCTCGCTCCAGACAATGGGGCGGCCGAGCCGGCGGGCGCACCAAGCCGTGACTACGTCTTCGGGATATACGGTCGCCTTGGCGCCGAAACCCCCACCCACGTCAGGCGTAATCACGTGAATGCTCTCTTTCGCCAGGTCGAGCGAGCTGGCGAGAGTGTCGCGCACCCCGTGTGCCGACTGGGTCGAGGAGTAGAACAACAGTCTCCCGTCTCCCTCCAAGAGGGCGGCAGCGGCTCTCGTCTCGAGCGGACAGGGGGCGACACGCTGGTTGATGATCCTCTGTCTGACGACAACATCACAGCCCTCGAAGAAACGGTCGTCGTGGCCGAACTGCAGCTCGAAGCAGTTGTTGGTGCCCACCTCGGGGAACAGCAGCGTCTCGTCCTTCAATGCCTCGAGCGGATCGACCACGACTGCCAGCGGCTCATAGTCGATCACCACCAGCTCGGCTGCGTCGGTCGCGGCCGCTGCACTCTCCGCCACGACCGCGACGACTGCCTCGCCCACATAACGCACGACGCCGCTTGCGAGTAACGGACGGGCCATCGCCTGGTTGAGGAACGCCATGCTCGGTGGCATCGGGGCCAGCCCCATGTCGTCGCACGTGAACACGCCCACGACCCCCGGTGCCCGCTTGGCGCCCTTTGAATCGACCCCGAGGATCCGTCCATGAGCGATGGTCGCTCGCACGAAGGTGAGGCTCAGCGCACTGGGGAGGTCCAGGTCTCCCACGTAGGTGCCGCCGGTAGTAAGGAGCTTCGGATCCTCCCGCCGCAGCACTCTGTTACCAAGGATGCTCATGAGTGGCGACCCTACCGGGCGCGGTCACGTTTGCTTTCGCCCTTGCGAAGCGCCGTGGCCAGAGAGCGTGCTAGTGCCGCCGCGCCGGATTCTTCAGGGGACCGCCTTCCAGAACTCCAGTCGCTGCAACAGCCTTGCCCAGTAGCTTTGCGGTTTCACAGCCTTGGCGGAGGGGCTTGAACCAGAGGCGACGATCGCGTCGGACGGGAAGATGTCTGCCTTGGGGATCATGTTGGGACCGAGCGGTCCGGATGCCGCCGTCGCCTTCGCTCCCGTCGACGGCAGCACGATGACGGACTGGTCACCTTTTGAGACGAGCCCGTATTCGCGATGAGCGATGCTGGCAATGCTCGCGTCCCTGTGCAGCGAGGCCACCTCGCTCGCGAGCAGGCGATTCTCGGCCTTAAGCCGACTCAGCTGCAAGGACGCGGTTGCCGCTGCTGCCCGGGCATGGGTGAGCTGACCGAGCGGGAACTCCGTGGACACGATCACGATGCTTACGATCACCGCGACCGCGAACAGTGCGCGCGAGCGGGCGATCATGGCGACTCCTTCGCATCCGGGCGCACCATCGTGCCACTACTACCTGCGAAGGCTGCAAGGCCAGGGAACGAGGCCGACGAGCCGAGAGAGTCCTCGATCCGAAGGAGCTGGTTGTACTTGGCGACCCGGTCCGACCGGGCCGGTGCGCCGCTTTTGATCTGACCGCAGCCGCTCGCGACTGCAAGCTCGGCGATCGTGGTGTCCTCGGTCTCGCCCGATCGGTGTGAGATCACCGAGGCATACCCGGCGCGAGAGGCTGTTTCGAGCGCGAGGAGGGTTTCGGTGAGGGTACCGATCTGGTTGAACTTGACTAGGAGTGCGTTGCCGACGCCCTCGGCGATCCCCCTCTCGAGTCGTTCGACGTTGGTTACGAAGATGTCGTCTCCGACGAGCTGGGTCCGGCGGCCGAGCGCGGAGGTGAGCGCGGCCCAGCCACCCCAATCCTCCTCCGCCATCCCGTCTTCGAGCGAGACGACAGGGTAACGATCGACGATGTCGACCCAGTAGGCGACGAGCTCGTCGCTCGACAGCGTCCGCCCCTCGCCTTCAAGGACATAGCTTCCGCCGCGCCAGAGCTCGCTCGTTGCCGGGTCGAGGGCGATGGCGACCTCGTCGCCCGGCACCCGACCCGCCCGCTCGATCGCCTCGACGAGGACGCTGAGGGCCTCTTCGTTTCGGGTCAGGTTCGGGGCAAAGCCCCCTTCGTCTCCGACCGCGGTGCCGTGTCCGCGGCTGTGAAGGACGCTCTTCAGGGCGTGATAGGTCTCCGCGCCCCACCGCAGCGCCTCGGAGAACGACGCGGCCCCGACCGGGACGACCATGAACTCCTGGAAGTCGACGTTGTTGTCCGCATGCACGCCGCCGTTGAGGACGTTCATCTGCGGCACGGGGAGGACATGGGCGTCGACGCCGCCGATGTAGCGGTACAGCGGAAGACCGAGAGCGGTCGCGGCCGTCCTGGCCACGGCGAGCGACACGCCGACGATGGCGTTCGCCCCGAGGCGTTCCTTGTCGGGGGTTCCGTCTAGATCGACGAGCGCGTAGTCGAGGCCACGCTGGTCTGTGACGTCTCGCCCGATGACGGCCGCTGCGATCTCACCCGATACGTTGGCGACGGCCGAGAGAACGCCCCTGCCCCCGAAGCGTTCTCCGCCGTCCCGGAGCTCCTTGGCCTCAAACGTCCCCGTTGACGCCCCGGAGGGGACGATGGCGGTGCCGACCGCGCCGGATTCAGTTCCGCAGGTGACCTCGATTGTCGGGCTGCCGCGCGAGTCGAGCACCTCTCGTGCGCTTAGAGAAGTGATGGACGTCACGGCTTGTCACTCCTGTTCGACGTGTGGAAGAAGTTATCAAAGTTAGTGTTGTCATGTGAGCCTCGGCGGGCTGGGCGGGCTGGGCGGCTGTGGGTCGGTCGCGGCTGCATCGAGATCGGAGGCTCCTGTCTCGGAAGCTCGCACGCGCGCGACCAGCCGGTCGAGCGCCCGACGAGCCGCCCCTTCGGGATCTCCACCAGCC
>JAJYGM010000355.1 GCA_021785095.1 Actinomycetes bacterium | reverse complement strand
GCCTCCCAGTTCATGGCGACGTAGCCGTCCTGTTCGGACCACAGGTCGAGGAAGCGCCACGGTCGGGGTGCCCCGGCTGCGGCGCGGAGATGGTCCCGTCGCCACTCGCGGTACTCCGCCCGCACGTCCGGCCTCACGAACTCGGGGAGGTCTCTCGGCCAGGCGATCCTCGGCTTCCCGAGGGGCCACAGCAACTGCCAGGCGGCCCAGCGCAGAACATCCTTGCGGCCTGTCGGGAGCTTCCCGAGGATGCGCGGGAGGCCGGCCGGCCCCATCGCGAGCGCCCAGTCCGGGAGGGTGACGTACGAGCCGCACACCTCGTCGGCGTACTCGCCCCCGAACAGGACCGACACCTCGCACTCGTCTGTGACAGCGGGGAGCGCGCAGAGCGCCGGGTGCAGCACCGGCACGCAGACGGGTGGGGCCTTCGTGGCGAGCTCGCACATCCGCCTTCGCGAGAGGGGCTCTACGAAACGGCGCTCGATGTTCACAGCAGCGGTGAGGTGGTCGATGTAGCGGGTCTCGCGCAGGCGCGCTTCTGGCTGTTCGGGGACGAACGACAGGCTCGTGACCGGCAGCCCGAGCCGGCCCGCCGCGAGCGCCCCGAGCGACGACGAGTCGACGCCGCCGCTGAGGGTCAGCAGGTTCCCGCCCGACGGGTCGAGGTCGTCCTCGAGCGATCCGAGCAGCAGGTCCCTCAGCTCGACGGCGTGCTCGCGGGCGCTTGCCGCCGTCGGCTCGGGCCACCTGGTGGGGGAGGGGTCGAAGTACCGGTGGACCTCCAGCGCGCCGTCCTGCCATACGGCGGCGTGGCCCCGCGGGACGGCGACCACGTCGCGGTACAGGCTGCGGTGCTCGGGGGCGAGCCCGAGACCGGCGGACCAGATGCCCCAGACGAGCGGGTCGAGCTCGAGCTCGGGCCCGACCTCGGGCCCGGCCGGCAGGAAGCGGACGAGGTCGGTGAGGCGGGTGGCGATCGCAAGCCGCCGTGGCGGGCCGGCTCGTCCGGCTCGTCCGGCTCGCCCTCCGTGCCACACGTAGAAAGGCACGCGGCCGCCGCAGGACCGGACGGCTGCTGCCCGCCCGTCTCCGATGGCGACGAAGCCGAAGTCGCCGGGAAGGGTCGCGAGGCGTCCGGGCTGGTCGAGCGCGAGCTCGCGCACCTCCGGCGGTGACTTCGTGCTGCGGCAGAGCTCGTGGGCGCCCTCGGCCACGCCAAGGCCCGCCTCACGCAGTTGCGCCGGCGACGGCGAGCCCGGCAGCACCGACTCCGCCAGCAGCCAGTCCTGCGCCGGGCGCACGATGTGGGTCGACCAGCCGGACGAGGCGATCGCTCGCTCGAGCGCCTCCAGCACCTCCGGCCGCTCGTCGTGGTAGGCGAAGACGTTGGCGACGCCGGTGCGCTGCACTCAGCCGGGCTCGCGTGAGTCAGGTATGTCAAAGGTGCCGCGCGTGCTGCGTGTGCCTCTGCTGAACGGCCTCACCCCGTCTCGTGCTCCGAGCGTCTGGCCGGACGGGAGCTCGATCCAGGCGTGGCCGCGGTGCGGTCCCGGCCCGTCGGTGGCGCCGAGCCTGAGCGACGGGTGATGGCGGCGCAGGAGGTGGCCGGCGACGAGCGAGCGCCGCAGGCAGCTGTCGGGCACGGGCATCCGCCTGACGGCGGCTCCGGCGAGGCGCGCCGCCCGGGCCAGCTCGGCCTCGGGAACTGCCCCGGCGCGCTCGTGCGGCGAGGCCGGCTCCAGCTGCAGTGGCACGCCGAGGAGCCTGGCGGTCCGCTCGAGCTGCGAGCGGCGGAGCCCGACCTCGACGGCGAGCACGGCCAGGAGCGTGCGCGGGAGGGACAGGGCGAGCCTCATCCCACCGGTCATCTGACCGGCCGCAGCAGCCCGGCCGCGAGGAGCGACCTCACGAGCTCGGACACGTCGCGCTCGGCGGCTTCCTCCTCCACGTCGTAGCGGCCGACGATCCTCGCCACCGCCTCGCCGGGGACCCCCGCCTCGTCGAGACCGCCGTAGGCGATCGCTGCCGTCTCGTTCAGCTTGAAGTAGGTGCCCCGCTCGATGTCGAGCACGACCGCCTCGTCCCCGAGCACCTCGTAGACGACGCCCGCAGGGACGGCGTAGCGGGGCCGCTGTTGCCGTTCACCCGGGGATGGGGCGGGCGTAGGATCGACGGCGGTGCCATCGCCTTCATCAGAGACGCCGGCCGCCGCCGAGGGTCCCGAGCGCCGTCCGTACGTGCCGCCTCGCGTCGAGGAGCTCGGCACGCTGGAGGAGCTCACCGGCGGTGGCGGGGGCGGCTCGCAGCTCGACACCTCAGGCACCAGCCTCTGACCCGCCGCCTGGGTGCCCGGAGCGGCCGCCTCCCGCCGGCCTCCGGCGCTCAGGAGAGCTGCGCATCGATGTTCGCCGTCGTCGTGCCCGAGCTGACGGCGACGCCTGTTCCCGGGAAGGTCGAGGACCCTCCGTACCACTGCGGGTTGTAGGCGACCGCCGTGCCGCACGGCTCGAAGTAGAGCTGGAGCGTCCCGGCCGGAAGGCCGCCGAGGGTGTAGGCGCCGGTCGAGCTGGTCGTCGTGATGGCGATGAAGTCGTCGTTGGAGGAGTAGGCGAGGACACAGACGTTCGGGATGGTGGCGCCGCCCGAGGCGGCCGTGACGGTTCCCGAGACGAACCCGGCGGCTTCGAGGACCGTCGTGCCCTCGCTCGTCGTACCGCCGCTCGTCACCGAGATGGCCACAGCGGCGGTGAAGTCGACCGCGAGCCCACCGGAGCTCCCGTCCCATGCCGTCGCCCAGGTACCCGTGCCCGTGCAGTCCGAGTAGCGCAGCTTCACGGTCCCGCTCCCGGGGGGCAGGCTGGCGATCGAGTAGGAGCCGGAGCTGTTCGTGGTCGTGCTGTCGATGTAGCCGCCGCCCGCCGCGAAGGCGCCCACGCATATCCCCGAGACCGGGATCCCGGTCGTCGGCGAGGTGACCGTGCCGCTCACGCTCCCGGCCAGGTTGAGCACGACACTGGCGGGGCTCGACAACCCCGAGGCCACGGTGACGGCTGTCGCTTGCGAGACACCCGCCACCGCGCCGGTCGCCGAGTACCACATGGTGGCGTAGCCCGAGCCCGAGCAGTCCGAGAAACCCCCGCCGTAGCTTCCCGGCGCGAGGCCGCCGAGGGTGTAGGTGCCGAGCGCCCCGGTGACCGCCGAGCCGGCGGCGCTCCGGCCGGAGGTGTAGGCGCTCACGCAGATGTTCTCAAGCGTCCCAGCCGTCGAGGCCGAGGTGACCGTGCCGGTGATCGAGCCGGCGGCGGACAGCGTCATGTTCGCCGTCGTCTGGGCCGAGGAGGAGACCGCGACGTCGCCGGCGGTGGAGAAGTCGTTCGTCGCGCCGGATGACGTCCACCACTGCGTCCCGTAGCTGGCGCCGCTCGCGTTGCACGGGGAGAAACGCAGCCGGTACTGCCCAGGCTCCTCACCCAGGCTGTAGGCACCCGAGCTGTTCGTCTGCGTGCTGCCGGCGTAGCGGTCGGAGGTCTCGTAGGCAGTCACGCAGATGCCGGGGAGGCCGCTGCCGCCCGAGGTGACGCTCCCGGCGATGGTGCCGGGCGGCGCCACGACCGCTCCGGAGAGGCCCACGTCCTGCACGGCGGCCGAGCCGTTCGTCGTCGCCTCGAGGGTGGCCGAGACGTCTCCGACCGCGCTGGCGGGCGCCGTGAGGGTCACGTCCACGGTGGCGGAGCTGTTCGGGGCGATCGTGAAGGCGGAGAACGGTCCCCCCGTGGAGTTGCCGGGCGAGGTGAAGCTGAAGTCGGCCGACTGGGGACCGGCGAGCGCGACGTCGCTCACGTCGAGCGGAGCGCTTCCCGGGTTGGAGATGGTGACCGGCTTGGTCACCGAGGCCTGCTGCTGGAGATCGCCGAAGGAGACCGAGCTCGGTGAGAGCGCCACCTCGGGCGTCGTGCAGCCCGGGAAGCTGAACGAGCCGATCCAGGTGCTCCAGTACAAGCTGTTCGTGTCGGCGGCCGTGTAGTACTCGTTCGTGTACCAGAACACGCAGTCGTTCGCCGGGTCCGTCTCGAGCGAGCTGTAGTCGCCCCATCGGTAGGGCTGGTTGCTGCGGGAGCCGTTCTGGTAGCCGCCGCCCGCCTTCATCTCGGTCTCGGCCACGTTCATCTGCCCGAGGGTGGACCCGACCGTCTGCCCGCTGTAGCCGATGGAGGGGTACATGCTCGAGGAGGAGACGCTGTAGCCGAGCCCGATGTCGCCGACGTGGTCCATCGCGATCGAGCCCATGAAGCGCTGCGCGTCGCTCGGGAACGGCGGCGAGCTCTGGCCCGAGACACCGCCGAAGGTCCCCTGCTGGTAGATGCAGACGTACTGGGTGCCGCCGGTCCCGCAGTCGGTGGACTCGTTGTTTTGCAGAGGACCGAGCGGCATCGACGGGTTGCGGACCTCGTACCAGCCGATCTCGCCCTGGTTGCCGGTGGCGCTCACGTTGACGGTGTCGTTGAGGACGAGGCTCTGATACGACCCGAAGTTGCGGTAGGCGAGCCGGTACATCACCCGGTCGCCGAGCGAGTCGAGCACGTTCTTGGTTCCCTCCTGCGGGACACAGGCCGTCGTCAGAGCGCCCCCGCTGACGCAGTAGTCGGGCGCGTATGGCGCCGTCGTGAGCGTCACGGGTCCCGAGAAGGTCGACTTGTTCCCGCTCGTCGCCCACGTGGTGTCGACGTCGAAGGTCCACAGGTAGATCGATTTGTCGCTCGTCGAGCTCGTGGCCACGGAGGCGAGGTACTCCGGCGTCGGCGAGAGCACTCCGCCTGTCGGCGTGCTCGGCGGCGGTGTGGTGCCGTCGAGGTCCGCCGGGAGCAGGCTGAAGTACGTGGTCGGCAGAGACGCCTCGACAGACACCGCAGGCTGGCCCGACAGCATCGCCGAGCGCTGCAGCGCGAAGACGGCCGGCCCGTCGTAGGTGCTGCCGTTGAACTGGTTCACCGTCAGGTAGTAGGCGTCCGGCCAGACCGAGATCTTCGGGTAGTCGCCGAAGTCCGTCGGCGAGATCTCGAAGGCGTACCGGTAGTACTGGCCGAGCGGGTTGCTCGTCGCCGATACCGCCATGCACTCGTAGCCCGGCCCGGTGCCGTTCCCGCTGTAGGTCAGCTGGGCGAACAGCCACCGGTTGGCGAGGGCGTCGTACTTGACGATCGGGTCGCCCTGGTTCGAGGTCTGGCAGACCCCGCCGGCGGCAGGGAAGTTCGACCACAGCGTGTTGCCGAGCACCGGCCCGTAGACGAGCGCTCCGGTCGCCTTGTCGTAGACGGCGAAACTGACGTTGACCCACTGGACGTAGTACTGCAGCCCGACCGCTCCTTCGGTGTCGGGGGGCCAGACCGCGGTGGCCCCGTTGTCCGCGTTGCTCACGCCCGGGAAACCCACCCCCGGTGTCGGCGCCACGATGCCTGCGGCCGCCGTGGCCGTACGGCGCAGGCCGGGCGACGCGGTCTCGAGGAGGGGGTCGCGGCCGTGCCTCGCGCTGTTGCTGCGCGTCGGCGTGAGGTGCCGGAGCGGCGGGGGTACCGACCGATTCGTGGCGCCGGACTGCCCCACCGCGGCAGGGACGATGGAGCTGAGCGGAGCGGACTCGTCGTGCCCGGCATCTCGCCGCACCACGAGGTGACCCGGTCGATGGCGGCTCGGGGGGCTCGGGTGCGCGTGGTGCGGTGCCTCGACTGTCGCCGAGGCGAGGGTGGGCAGCATGCCGGATGCGCAGAGGACGCCGGCAAGGACCAGGGCAACCGGCCTCCACCGCAGACCGACGACGCCTGTCACCGCCGAACGCTGATGCATCGGCTACCCCCTTCTGCCAGCCGTCTTGATTTTACCGTCCCGAGGTGTCGCCTTTCCCGACGCGACGTGATTTCCCGATCGGGGACGCGATGCGGTGGCGTCTCTGCTAACTCAGGCAGCTCATCCCAGCAGAGGAGTACGGCTACAAGCGTTCGCCTGTTCCCGCCGGCATGCTCCGGCGCGTGTCGAGGACGAGGCGGGCGCGGTCGGCCACCATCTCGAGGTCGAAACGTGAGTGGTTCGTGAGCACGATCACGGCGTCGGCCGCGTCGACCTCTTCGAGGGTGAGCTCGGTGAGCGTGGCGGCATCCCCCACCCATTCCGGCTCGACGTGCGGGTCGGCTGCACGGACGTTGGCGCCGAGCTCGCGCAGCAACCCGGCGACGACGAGCGCCGGCGACTCGCGCAGGTCACTCGTGTTCGGCTTGTACGAGAGGCCGAGCAGCAGGATCCGGCTGCCGCTCACGCACTTGCCCTGCCGGTTGAGCGAGCGGGCGAGGCGCCTCACGACGTACTCGGGCATGTGGTCGTTCACCTCGTTCGCCAGCTCGACGAAACGGAACGCTGCCCCGACACGCCTCCGCACCCGCCACGCCAGGTAGCTGGGATCGACAGGGAGGCAGTGGCCACCCACGCCCGGCCCCGGGTCGAAGCGCATGAAGCCGAAGGGCTTCGTCTGGGCGGCGTCGAGCGCCTCCCAGATGTCGACGCCGAGATCGCCGGCGAACATCGCCAACTCGTTGACGAGGGCGATGTTCACGTGGCGGAAGGTGTTCTCGATGAGTTTCGTCATCTCGGCCTCACGGGTGCCGGACACCGGCACCGTCTCCGCCACGAGCGAGTCATAGAAGCTCCGCACGGCCACGAGCGACGCCCCGTTCACACCCGAGACAATCTTCGGCGTGTTGGCGAGGCCCCAGACGGGGTTGCCCGGGTCGATGCGCTCGGGGCTGTAGCCGAGGTGGTATCCCTCGCCGGCGACGAGCCCGGAGGCCTCGTCGAGGATGGGTGCCAGCAGCTCCTCGGTGGTACCGGGATAGGTCGTCGACTCGAGAACGACGCAGGCGCCCTCGGTGAGGTGGCGCCCGAGCGTCCGCCCGGCTGCCTCGACGAAGGACAGGTCGGGCACGCCGTCGCGGAGCGGCGTCGGCACGGTGATGACGGCAACGCCGTAGCCGGCGCAGTCGTCCTCCTCGATCGTCGGCAGGTAGCGCCCGCTCTCGAGCGCTGCGGCGAGGACGGGCTCCGGCACGTCCTCGACGTAGGACTCGCCGGCGATGAGGCGCTTCACGCGCGCCGCGTCGGTGTCGTAGCCGACCACCTCGTAGCCGGCCTCGACGGCCCGCATTGCAAGTGGCAGGCCCACATAGCCCTGCCCGATGACGACGACCCTGGTCATGGAACCCCCCGCGCTAGGTGGTGTTCAATGCCTGCTGCCTGCTGCCTACTGCCGTGCTGTCTGCTGCCTGCCGCTGTCGCCTCTCGGTGCCCGGTCAGCGAGCCGAGGCCTGCTGGCGCCGCCGCAGGATGAGGACGGCTGCCGAGGTGCCGACGAGGAGAGCGAACGCTCCGAGGATGATGCCGAGCTTGTCCGCTCCGCTGAGCGGCACGCCTCCGACGGCCGCAGGCGTGCCGGCTGTGGTGCCCCCGACCGAGCCATGCGACCCGCTCTTGCCCGCGGCACCGGACGCTGAGCCGGCCGAGCCGCCAGCGGGATTGGCACTGGCGCTCGAGGACTTGGCGACGTTGCTCAACGCGTTCGTCGTCGCGGCAGACCCCCCGCCGAGCGAGGCCGAGCCGGACTGGCTCGTCAGCCCGGTGGCCTGCTTAGCGATCACGGTCAGCGCAGCCTCCAGCCGGAGCGTGCCGCCACCGGCCGCCTCGCCGGACGCCACGACGTCGTAGCGCCCGGGGCGCGTCGAGCGGGGAATGGTGAGCGTCGTGGTGAAGTCACCCTGGTTGTCCGTCACCACCGATGCGAGCCGGACGCTGCCCGGGTCGAGCGACACGGCCACGCCTGCCCCCGCCGCGTAACCGGTGCCGGTCGCCGTCAGCTGGCCGCCGGCAGGGATGATGCCGTGCGAAAGAAGGAGCTGGCACTCGCCGATCGGGTAGGAAGGCCGCCCGGTCTTCCCGGACGAGGTGTGGCCGGGCGGATTCCCGGTCGGCTGCCCTGCAGGGCAGGGGGAGGTGGCCGCCTGAGCCGCAGAGATCGGTGCAGCCACGCCTGCGTACAGGCCGAGTGTCGCGAGAACTCCTACCGCCGCCCCACCTGCCAAGCGCCATACCCTGGTGCGAAGCCCCACCGCGCCTCCTTCGAGCAGGAGCACCGGCCGCAGGACCGGCTCGTCGCAATCGTATTGCTATCGCGCCGCCGGATCAACGGGCTGCTCACCCTCGCCGTTGCCCCGGCCGCTCAGGCGGCCCCGCGGCTCGAGCGACGGTGCGGCACTTCGGGTCAGGACCAGAGTGTCACGTGCACATGGGGCCGGAATCGACTGGCGGGCACCGCACCGTCCCTCCGGTGCATGCTCTGCATCGCTTCGGGTGTCGTGAGGAATCGCATCAACGCCGCCACCGGCGGGCGCCAGAGCGAAGGTTCGAGAGCGCTCGCGTACCAGAGGAGCGGCACCGGAGTGGACACCACATCGAGGCGACACAGCGACCCCGTTTCGACATGGCGAGAGGCGAGATGAGCGATCGCCGGCGCCACCCCGTTCCCCTGAGAGGTTGCCGACCAGGCAGCTGCCTGGTTCGGGAACACCTGCACGCGGTCGGGCGGCACGTGCAGCTGCGACATCAAGCGTCCGATCTCGGAGGCCGCGTCCACACCCGACGGATCGACGAGCCAGTCCTCACCTACCAAGTCCGGCCATCGCACCTCGCGTGCGCCCGCAAGCCGATGAGACGGTGAGGCGACGACTATGAGCCGATAGCGCATCATCGGCTGGGACGTGAGCCCAACTGCCGCCTCACCGGTGAGGTGCGGTCCAAGACAAACGTCAACCAGTCGACCGTGCAAGAGCGTCGGCATCTCGGCAGACTCCGACACCCCGACCGACGCCTCGATCGTCGGGTTCCTGACACCGAAGGCTGCCATGAGCGGTGGGGCGACGAACTCGGCCACCCGGGAGGTTGCCGCCACGCGCAGCCGCGCCGGCGCCCCTTGCACCTGGCGGATGGCCGAGTGGCCTTCGGCCGCCAGCCCCACCATCTGCGAAGCGATCCGGACGAAACGCTGCCCTGCCTCCGTGAGCGCCATCCCCCCACCGGTCCTGTGGATGAGCGGGTCGCCGAGTTGCCGGCGCAATGCGGCCAGTGCAGCCGAGACCGCCGGCTCGCTCACCCCGAGAGCCCGAGCGGCCGCCGTGACCGAGCCGAGACGGGCCACCATCACGAAGGTCTGCAACTGCGTGATCGTCACCGGCACCACATCTACCACGGGCCATAACCGAATGCTTATTCGTCAGTTGACGACCACGGGCGATCGACAGATGATGAGCGGGACGCGAACGAAGAGGGGGTCAACATGCAAGTACCTGCACCGTTCGAATACGAGCGGGCGGGCAGCGTCGACGAGGCCATCGCCCTGCTCAACCGGCACGGACCCGAGGCCCGGGTGATCGCCGGTGGCCACAGCCTGCTGCCGATGATGAAGCTGCGCCTGGCGCGGCCCGAGACCTTGATTGACATCAACAGCCTGTCCGACCTCGACTACATCCGGGTCGAGGGCGACGAGATCGCCATCGGTGCGATGACGCGTCACGCCGCGGTGCTCGACTCGGCCGTGCTGAGCGAGCACTACCGCATCTTCGCCGAGGCAGAGGCGGTGATCGCCGACCCCATCGTGCGCAACCGCGGGACCGTCGGCGGCTCGCTCTGCCAGGCGGACCCCTCCGAGGACCTCTCCGCCGTGTTCGCCGCCCTCCGGGGCACGGCCGTCATACGGGGCATGCAGGGCAGCCGCACGGTCGACCTTCGAAGCTTCCACCTCGGTCCGTACGAGACGGCCGTTCGTGACGGCGAGATCCTCGTGGAGGTCCGGGTCCCGATCCGGACGAACGCAGGGTCGGCATACGAGAAAGTGGAGCGCCGCGCCGGGGACTGGTCCGTGGCGGCCACCGGCACCTTCGTCCAACTCGCCACTGATGGCGCCGTCGCCGATGTCGGCATCGGCATCACGGCCGTCGGTGCCGAGCACTTCACCTGCGTGGAGGCGGAGGAGCAGCTGCGCGGGTCCGCCCCGACGGCCGAGGCGATCCGAGCCGCGGCAGCCCTCTGCGCTGAGTCCTGCAGGCCGTCGGCCGACCAGCGCGGTCCGGTCGAATACAAACGCCATCTGGTCGGAGTGCTCGTGGCCCGGGCCCTGTCCAGGTCGACCGCCCGGGCCAGGGGGGAGGCTGCCTGATGCGCGTCTCGACCACGGTGAACGGAGCCGTCGCGACAGCCGATGTCGAGCCCCGGCTGCTCCTCGTCCACTAGAGCGGA
>JAJYGM010000791.1 GCA_021785095.1 Actinomycetes bacterium | reverse complement strand
CGTCCCGCGGCGGCAGCTTCGGGCGGGCCACCGCTCCGAGTGGTCCGCCCGCCGCGCGCGGTGGCCCCGCCGGACGGCGCCCGCCCCAGCGGAGAGTCCGACGGCGACGTCGCAACCTCGAGGAGCTCGAGCCGACGCAGCTCACCATGTACACCCCGTCGACCGCGCCGGTGCCTGATGGCGAGATCATCGTGGAGCGCGGGTCGACCGCACGCGACCTCGGCCCGAAGCTGAATCGCTCCGCGGGGGACGTCGTGCGCTTCCTCCTGCTCCAGGGTGAGATGGTGACCGCGACGCAATCGCTGAGCGACGACATGATCGAGCTGTTCGCAGCCGAGCTCGGCGCTCACGTGCGGCTCGTCGACCCGGGCGAGGAGCGCGAAGCCGAGCTGCTCGCGAAGTACTTCGAAGACGAGGACCTGGAGGAAGAGCGGGAGGAGGACCTCCGCCCGCGGCCACCGGTCGTCACCGTGATGGGCCACGTCGACCACGGGAAGACCCTCCTGCTCGACAGGATCCGCCGGACCAATGTGGTCGCAGGCGAGGCGGGTGGCATCACCCAGCACATCGGCGCCTACCAGATGACATGGCAGGATCATCTGATCACCTTCATCGACACGCCGGGCCACGAGGCGTTCACGGCGATGCGAGCACGCGGCGCCGAGGTCACCGACATCGTGGTGCTCGTCGTCGCGGCGGACGACGGGGTCATGCCCCAGACGGTCGAGGCCATCGACCACGCGAGGGCCGCCGACGTCCCGATCGTGGTCGCGATCAACAAGATGGACCGGCCGGACGCGAACCCCGATCGCGTGCTCCAGCAGCTCGCAGAACGCGGGCTCGTTCCCGAGGCGTGGGGCGGCGACACGATTGTGGTGCAGGTCTCCGCGCTCGCGGGCACCGGTATCGACGACCTGCTTGAGCAGGTCACCTTGGTGGCCGAAGTCGAAGAGCTCATGGCGACCCCCGAGGGAAGGGCGCGCGGCACCGTGCTGGAGGCGAACCTGGAGGCGGGCCGCGGCCCCGTCGCGACCGTCATCGTCGAATCGGGCACCCTGCGTGTCGGCGATCCGGTCGTGGCCGGCGCAGCATGGGGGAGGGTGAAGGCGCTCGTCGACGACCGCGGCGACCACGTGAAGGAAGCGCTCCCGTCGATGCCGGTCCAGGTGCTCGGCTTCTCGGAGCCGCCCCAGGCAGGCGACGAGCTGCGCGTGGCGAAGGATCTGACCACCGCCCGCACCCTGGGCGAGGCGCGCGCGCAGCGCTTCCGGCTGTCGGGCCACCTGCCCGCACCTTCGGCGGCGACGGGTGCGCGGCTCGAAGACCTGTTCGAGCAGATCCAACGTGGTGAGACTGCGAGGCTGAACCTCGTCTTGAAGGCAGACGTCCAGGGTTCGCTCGAAGCCGTGACCGAGAGCCTGCGCAAGCTCGAACGCGACGACGTGAAGCTCTCCTTCGTCCACCGCGGCGTTGGGGGCATCACCGAGAACGACGTCCAGCTCGCGCGGGCCTCGAACGCGACGATCATCGGCTTCAACGTCCGGCCCGATCGCCGCGCCCGTGACCTCGCTGCGGTGTCCGACGTGGAGATCCGCACCTACGAGATCATCTACAAGCTGCTGGAGGACATCGAGGCGGCGATGATCGGCATGCTCGCCCCGAAGACGGAGGAGGTGATCTCGGGCGAGGCCGAAGTGCGTCAGGTGTTTCGGATCCCGAGGGTGGGCGCCGTCGCCGGGTGCTATGTCCGAGAGGGGAGCATCACGCGGGGGTCCAAGGTGCGGTTCCTGCGCGACGGCGTCGTCATCTGGCGCGGCACCATCACCTCGCTGCGCCGGTTCAAAGAGGACGTCCGAGAGGTCCAGGCCGGTTACGAGTGCGGCATCGGGCTCTCGGACTACCAGAACCTCGAGGAGGGCGATGTGATCGAGACCTTCGAGGAGCGCGAGATCGCGCGAACCTGAGGCAGGCCCGGATGCACCCCGGCCGCGACTACCCTCGTGCGTTGCGCGTGAACGAAGTGCTGCGCCAGGTCATCGGCGAGGAGCTCGAACGGCTCGCTGATGCGGACGAACGTCTCCGACTCGTCACCGTGACCTCCGTCGAGGTGAGCGGGGACCTCCGCACCGCGACGGTGTTCCTCGCGACGATGGGAGAGGAGTCTGCCACGGCGCTGGAGGAGCGCCGGAGCCAGATCCAGCGGGCAGTCGGTCGACAGGTCCGAATGAAACGGACCCCGCGTCTGCAGTTCACGGCCGACCCGGCGGTACGCGAAGGGGAAAGGGTCGAGGAGATCCTCCGCCGCCTCGGCGCCGAGAGGGCCGCTCGAACGGAGCGCACGGAGCGCGCGAGCTACACGGAGCGCGCCGAGCATCTCGAGGACCCTCGACCGTGACGAGAACCGCGTCTGCGGGCCCGAACGGGCTCGTGGTGGTGGACAAGGCGGCGGGCTGGACGTCCCATGACGTGGTCGCGCGTGTCCGGGCAGTCTTCGGGCAACGCCGCGCCGGCCACGCGGGCACCCTCGACCCGGACGCGACCGGGGTGCTGCTGGTCGGGCTCGGACGGGTCACGCGCGTGCTGCGGTACCTGACGGCTCTCGGGAAGGAGTACACCGCGGAGATCGTGCTCGGCTGCGCGACCGACACCCTCGACGCGTCCGGGAACGTCCTCGCCGAGTGGGACATGTCCGGCGTGTCGTTGGACGAGGCGCGTGCCGCGGCCGCCGAGCTGACCGGTCTCGTCCAGCAGGTCCCGCCGATGGTGTCGGCCGTCAAGGTGGGCGGAAGGAGGCTCCACGAGTTGGCGCGCCGAGGGGTCGAGGTGGAGCGTACGGCCCGCACCGTCCGGGTGCAGCGGTTCGACCTCGAGGCCACCGACGTGCCCGGCGTCCTGGAGGCGACGGTCGCCTGCTCGTCCGGAACCTACGTGCGCTCGCTCGCCGCAGATCTCGGCAGCGCGCTCGGTGGCGGCGCCCACCTCCGGCACCTCCGGCGCACCCGCGTCGGGTCGTTCACCCTCGACGAGGCGCAGCCGGTCGACGCGCTGGACGCGTCGTCGCTGCGCTCGCCCGCCGAAGCCCTGCGTGATCTCGACCGTGTGACCATCGGTCCCGACATTGCGCAGGTCGTCGCCTTCGGGCGCCCTCTCGACAAGGTGCCGATCGGCGCGACCGGCGACGGTCCGTGGGCGCTCGTGGACCAGACGGGGAGGCTGCTCGCCGTCTACGAGCGCACAGTCGGGCACCGCATCCGCCCGGCCGTCGTGCTCGCGTCCCGCTGAACGGGAGGGGAGGGGCTGCGTGCCCGCTGCCCCGCCCGTGCAGGCGCTTCGCACCCGACGCCCATGCCCGGCGCCCGGCGCCCATGCCCGGCGCCCATGCCCGGCGCCGATGCCCGGCCGGCAGTGCCGTCCCGCAGGTGGGCCGTTCGGGGCCGTCTATCCTCGATCGACGTGCAGGTGCTCACCTCGGAGCAGGCGTCCGGCGTCGTAGCGGGGTCCGCTGTCACGATCGGCAACTACGACGGCGTCCACCTCGGGCACCGGCGCCTCCTGGCCCGGCTCCGCGCAGAGGCCGACTCCCTCGGCGTGCCCTCTGCCGTCGTGACCTTCGACCGGCACCCGGCGACGGTGGTCCGGCCGGAGTCCGCGCCGCTCCTGTTGACGGACACCGAGCAGAAGCTCGAGCTCCTCGCCTCCTGCGGCGTCGACCTCACGGTGGTGGTGCACTTCGACGCCGGACGGGCCGACGAGTCGGCGGAGGACTTCGTCGACGAGGTGCTGCTCCGCGCGCTCGGGGCGAAGGTGATCGTCGTCGGCGAGGACTTCCACTTCGGCCACGGCCGCAAGGGGGACGTCGCGCTCCTCCGCACGCTCGGCGCGATCTGGGGCTTCAGCGTGGTGGGCGTCGCGCTGGCCGTCGTCGGGGGTCGCGAACCGGATGCCCCCGGCGGCACCCGCGGCGGGGAGAGGGAAGGGGGGGTCACCGCCGTCTCGTCGACGCGCATCCGCGCCCTCGTCGCCGCAGGCGATGTGGCTGCCGCCGCACGGCTTCTCGCGCGCCCCCACGAGGTCCGTGGCGAGGTCGTCCACGGCAGCGGGCGGGGCGGGTCGCAGCTCGGGATGCCGACCGCGAACGTCGCGGTCGAAGAAGGCATCGCGCTGCCCGCCCTCGGGATCTACGCGGGCTGGTGCCGCCGGTCCGACGGGTCGCAGCACCCCGCGGCCATCTCGGTGGGCATCCGACCGACGTTCCCAGAGCCGCACCGCGCGGCGCCTGCACCCCTCGTCGAGGCCCACCTCATCGGTTTCGACGGCGAGCTCTACGGGGAGCGGGTCGGCGTCGCGTTCGTCGAGCGCCTCCGTGACGAGCGCCGGTTCGACCGGACGGAGGACCTCGTCGCCCAGATGTGGGCCGACGTCGCCGAGACCCGCCGCGTGCTGGACCGAAGCGACGTCTGAACCGGCTCGCGTCCCTCCGGGCGACCAGGGAGGGACGGCTCTGCGCTGGTGGCGCAGACGAAGGGCCTGCCTCGGACTTCGGGGCCACGCCGGCCGCATGCCGCCGCGCCGACCGGCCTGCTAACCTGCGCAGGGCCGCGGGGTCGCCGCGCCCGCCGCCCGAGGGTCGCGAGGTCTGTTCGTACATGCCCGAGAAGCCAGTCATCATCGCCGAGCACCGGCTCCACGAGACCGACACGGGTTCGCCCGAGGTCCAGATCGCGCTGCTGACCGACCGCATCTCGCACCTGACCGAGCACCTGAAGATCCACAAGGGCGACCATCACACCCGCAGGGGCCTGATGAAGCTCATCGGGCGCCGCAGGCGGCTCCTGGACTATGTCCGGGGCAACGATGTCGAGCGGTACCGGTCGATCATCGGACGACTCGGGATCCGCCGCTAGCACATCGAACCGCCCGACCGGCTCCCGGTCGGGCGGTCGCACAACAGAGACGGGCAGGCCGCAGCGTCGGCTGCCAGTCGCCGATCACCCGGGATGTCCGGGGTGGTCGACCACTGGGAACCGGCCACGGCACTGACCCCCGGACAAAGGAGCACCGTTGGCCGAGGCCATCTCCGTGTCGGCGCCGATCAGCGGCACCGACCGATCCATGACGTTCGAGGCGGGGAAGCTCGCCCAGCAGGCCGACGGTGCAGTCCTCGGCCGCATCGGCGACACCGTCGTCCTCGCCACCGCCGTGGCGGCCAGAACCGTCCGTGAGGGCACGGACTTCTTCCCGCTCACGGTCGACATCGAAGAGCGCGCGTACGCGGCCGGGAAGATCCCCGGGTCCTTCTTCCGCCGCGAGGGCAGAGCCTCGGACCAGGCGATCCTCACGTGCCGCCTGATCGACCGCCCGCTGCGCCCGTCGTTCCCGAAAGGGTTCCGCAACGAGGTGCACGTCGTCGGCACCGTGTTCGGCGCAGACCAGGTGAACCCCCACGACGTCCTCGCCATCAACGCAGCGTCGGCAGCGCTCATGATCTCGGGCATCCCCTTCGACGGACCGATCGGCGCGGTCCGCATCGCATTCGCGACCGACGGCCACTGGACTCCGCACCCGAGCTTCCAGGAGGGGGACGAGTCCACCTTCGAGCTGGTCGTCGCCGGGCGGGCGCTCTCTCAGGAACCTGGCGCCGACATCGCGATCATGATGGTCGAGGCCGGCGGCACCGAGCGCTCGTGGCAGCTCTACGAAGAAGGCGCCCCCAGGGTCACCGAGGAGGTGCTCGCGCAGGGGCTCGAAGCGGCCAAGACCTGGATCCGCGAGTCGATCGAGCTCCAGCGCGAGCTCGTCGCTCGCTTCGTCGAGGCACGCGGGACGATCGAGCCGATCGCGTTCTCGACGTTCACCGATTACGGCGACGACGTCTGGGAGCGGGTGCTCGAGATCGCGACGGAGCGGATCGCCAAGGCGGTCAGCATCGCCGACAAAGCCGCGCGCAACGCGGAGACCGAGGCGGTCACCGCGGCGGTCGTCGCCGAGCTCTCGAGCGCGTTCGAACAGCGCGAGCGCGAGATCTCGGCCGCCGTGAGGGCGCTCACCAAGAAGCTCGTGCGAACGCGCATCGTCGAAGAGGGGTTGCGCATCGACGGCCGCGGCACCGCCGACATCCGGCCGCTCTCCGCCGAGGTCGACCTCTTCCCGACCGCGCACGGGTCCTCGCTGTTCCAGCGGGGGGAGACCCAGGTCCTGAACGTCTGCACCCTCGGCATGCCGCGCATGGACCAGCTCCTCGACACGATCACCCCGGACGAGTCGAAGCGTTACATGCATCACTACAACTTCCCGCCGTACTCGACGGGGGAGACGGGCTTCATGCGGGGCCCGAAGCGCCGGGAGATCGGCCATGGACTTCTCGCCGAGCGTGCGCTCCTCCCGGTCATCCCGCCGAAGGAGGAGTTCCCCTACGCGCTCCGGCTGGTGTCCGACGTGCTGTCGTCCAACGGCTCCACCTCGATGGCGTCGGTGTGCGCGTCGACCCTCTCGCTCATGGCGGCGGGAGTGCCGATCAAAGCGCCCGTCGCGGGCATTGCGATGGGCCTCGTGCACGACGAGGGCCGCTACGTCACCCTGACCGACATCCTCGGCGCGGAGGACGCGTTCGGCGACATGGACTTCAAGGTGGCGGGCACCGCGGACGCGGTGACCGCGCTGCAGCTCGACACGAAGATCGACGGCCTTCCCGCCGACGTGCTCGCCCAGGCCCTCCGCCAGGCCAAGGAGGCGCGGCTCACGATCCTCGACGTGATGCAGCGGACCATCGCCGAGCCGCGCGAGCACGTCGCTGCGAGCGCCCCGAAGATCGTGTCGATGGAGATCCCGATCGACAAGATCGGCGAGGTCATCGGCCCCAAGGGAAAGGTCATCAACACCCTGCAGCAGGAGACGGGTGCAGACATCGCCGTCGACGACGACGGGATCGTTGGCACCGTGACGATCGGCGCCAAGGACGGCAACGCCGTCGAGGAGGCGCGGCGGCGGATCGCGCTGATCCTGACACCGCCGAGCGCGGAGGTCGGGGCTGTCTACCCGGGGAAGGTGGTGAACATCACGAAGTTCGGCGCGTTCGTGAACATCCTTCCCGGGCGCGACGGGTTGCTCCACATCTCCAAGCTCTCGCCCCTCGCCGGCGGCAAGCGAGTGGAGCAGGCCGAGGACGTGCTCTCGCTCGGCCAGCCGGTCGAGGTCCGCGTCGACGACATCGACCCTCAGGGCAAGGTGTCGCTGTCGCTCGTCGGCGCGCCCGGCGCGCCCGGCGCGTCCGGCGCGCCCGGCGCAAGGGACGCGAGCAGCGCGGGAGGCGGCGCGAACGGCGGCGCGGCGGGCGGCGCGGCGGGCCCGCGGCGCAATGCGGGCCCGGAGCGGGCCCGGGTGTCGTTCGAGGACGCGTTCGAGGCGGAGCTCGTCGCCGACCTCGGGGATCTCGGTCCGGCGGTTCCCGGCGCGCCCTCGAGAGGGGGGGACGGGGGACAAGGAGGCGACCGTCGCCGTGGCGGCGGGAGCCGTCGCCCGCGGCGCCGGTGACCCCACGCGCCAGCTCGATCCACTCTGAGCGGCTCGCCTCGGGTGTGCGGCTCGCGACCGAATCGATGTCGGACGTACGGTCGGTCGCGATCGGCTTCTGGGTCGGGACGGGCTCGCGCGACGAGCCCGAGCCCCTCGCAGGCGCGTCCCACTTCCTCGAGCACCTCTTGTTCAAGGGCACCCTGGCGCGATCGGCTGCGTCGATCGCCGAATCCCTCGACGAGGTGGGCGGGGACTGCAATGCGTTCACGACCAAGGAGTACACGGCCTTCTACGTGAGGCTGCTCTCCGAGCACCTCCACCTCGGATTGGACATCCTGGGCGACATCATGGAGGACCCCTCGCTCAGCGGGCACGACGTCGAGGCCGAGCGCACGGTCATCCTCGACGAGATCCTCATGCACGCAGACGAGCCGGCGGACCTCGTCGGAGAGACGGCGATGGCCGCGTTGTTCCCGGACCACCCGTTGGGCCGCGACACGCTCGGCACCGAAGAAAGCGTCCGCGCGACCTCGGAGGCGGACATCCGGCGCTTCTTCGAGGAGCACTACCGGCCCGGCAACATGGTCGTCTCGGTCGCCGGCGACTGCCGGCACGAGGACGTCGCGGCCGCCCTCCAGGGCAGGTTCGCCGCGAGACCCGGCGGCACGGCGCCCTCCCGCTCGCCGGCCGGTCCCGACGTGACCCCGCTGGTGGTGGTGCGCCGACCGACCGAGCAGGCCCATCTCGTGCTGTCGATGCGCTCGGCGTCGCGGTTCGACGAGGCTCGCTGGCCGCTCGCCGTGCTGAACGTGGTGCTCGGCGGAGGCCTCTCGAGCCGCCTCTTCCAGAAGGTGCGCGAGCAGCGAGGGCTCGCGTACTCGATCTGGTCCGAGCGCACGGGGTTCTTCGACGCCGGGTGCACCTCCGTGTCGGTGGGCACCGCCCCCGAGCACGCGGGCGAGGTGCTGCGGATCGTGACCGGCGAGATCGAGGACCTCGCCTCGAAGGGCATCACGTCGCGGGAGCTCGACGTCGCCAAGGGCAACCTCCGGTCCGAGACGCTGCTCTCGTGCGAGGACTCGGGCGCGAGGATGAGCCGTCTCGGCACCTCGGTGCTGCTCTACGGCGTCGCGTGGACCATCGACGAGGTCCTCGCGCACATCGACGCCGTGGACGTGGACGCAGTCGGCGAGGTCGCGCAGGCTCTGGCGGTGGCACCCCGCACCTTGGCTGCGGTGGGACCGTTCGACGCGGACGCGTTCGACGGCGCCGCGCTGGGGCTGGCGGGCCGGGCAGCTTGAGCCCCGAGGTGAGCGCCGCCCGACACTGGAAACGGCTGGCGGTCGTCCTCCTCCTCGTCGGCATGACCGTCTGCTGGGTGTTCGCGACGCCGATGTTCGGGCTCTCCGACGAGTCCGCCCAGGTGATGAAGGCCGCCGCGAGCGTGAGGGGCCAGTTGGTCGGCAAGCCGGCCGGCGGGCCGAACGCCACCGTTCGGATCCCCGAGGACCTGATCGGACCGGACCGCCTCCCGTGCTTCATGTTCCGTCCCACAGTCGGCGCCGGGTGCGAGCCCCCCCTCGGGCACGACACCAAGGTGGTGCCCGAAGTGACCTGGGTCGGCTACTACCCACCCTTCTACTACCTCGTCGTCGGCTGGCCGTCGTTGCTCTTCAACGGGGAAGCGGCGGTGTACGCCATGCGGCTGGTGGCGGCGCTCCTCACCGCGGTGCTGCTGGGGCTCGCCTACCTCTCCGCTGCCGACGCCCGCGGCCGGACGCTCCTCCTGCCCGCCCTCGCCGCACTCGCGACGCCCTACGTCCTCGTCTACATGGCGACGGTCAACCCGAGCGGCATGGAGATGGCCAGCGCCCTGTGCGCATGGACCTCGGGCGTCGCGCTCGCGAACGGGCCGCCTCCCGCCAAGAGGCGGCGGATCCTGGTCCGCTTCGTCATCGGCCTCGCCGTGCTGACCCAGGTGCGCGACTTCGGGCCGATCTTCGTCGGCGTCATCGTGCTCGCCCTGGTGGGCTGGTACGGCGTGCGTCCGAGCTGGGCGCTGCTCGGGCGCCGCGCGGTGCGGCTCATCGTCGCCGGGGTCGGGGTGTGCGCGGCCTTCACCAGCGCGTGGGTGCTCGGCGTGGCGAACCTGAGCTTCGTCGGGAACGCCGTCCCGAAGGGCAAAGGAGACCTCGAGCTCCTGTGGCTGTCGGTCCAGCGGTTCGGTCACGACATGCTCCAGCTGCCGGGGAATTTCGGCTGGACGGACACGTCGCCTCCGTGGTGGGTCATCGCGCTCGGGCTGGTGATCATGGGGGGCTTGACCGTTGTGGGGTTTCGCGCTGCGGCGAAGCGCGAGCGAGCGGTCGTGGTCTCCCTGCTCGTGTTCTCGTTCGTGTTCCCGGTCGTCCTGGTGGCGATCGAGGCTCGCCGCGAAGGGTTCCTGGGCCAGGGCCGGTACTGGTTCCCCCTCGTCGCCGGCGTGCTGCTGGCGGCGGCCGAGGCCGGCGGCTCGAGGATGACGCGTCCCAGCCGGCTCCTTTGGACGGCGACGGCGATCACCGCAGTGGGTGCGGTCGCCGTCAACCTGGTCGACTTCCAGGTCGCGCTCGACCGCTTCCGGTTCGGGCTCGGGCAGCCCGAGATCACTGCAGGCTGGAACCCGCCCGGCGGCGGCGACCCGTGGCCGATCGCGTTCGGCGCGCTCACCCTCGCGCTCACCTACTGGTGGTGGAGGCTCTGCCAACCGCAAGGAGCCGTGCTCCCAGGCTGGCGAAGAGGTGGGCGGAGCGCCAGGGCTCTCTTCGCGAAGGCGGCCGCCGACCAGAGCCCCGCGCATGCCGCCGCGAATGCCGCCGCGCAGAGATCGGA
>JAJYGM010000003.1 GCA_021785095.1 Actinomycetes bacterium | reverse complement strand
CGGTCCCGATCCGCGCCTTCGCAAGATGGTCGAGCACCTCTCCGACGCCGAGCTCCAGCAGCTGCCGCGCGGCGGCCACGACTACCGCAAGCTTTACGCCGCCTACAAGATGGCGACCGAGCAGACGGGCGCGCCGACTGTGATCCTCGCCAAGACCATCAAGGGATGGACTCTCGGCCCCGAGATCGAAGCGAGAAACGCCACCCATCAGATCAAGAAGATGACCCGTGAGCAGTTGCGGCTGCTGCGCGACCGGCTGTACCTGAGCGAGGAGATCCCCGACTCGGCCCTCGACGCCGAGCACCCGCCGTACTACAGGCCACCTGCGGGCTCGCCGGAGCACGAGTACCTCCACGCCCGCCTCCAGGCGCAGGGGGGGTCGCTTCCCAAGCGTGTCCTGCGCAACGGGGGGCGCTCCGGGCTCCCGAGCCCACCCGCAGCGCTCTGGGACGAGTTCTGGGGCGGGTCACGCGGCCAGGCCGTCTCGACGACGATGGCGTTCGCCCGCATGCTCCGCAGCCTGCTGCGCGATCCCGGCCTCGGCCGCCACGTCGTGCCGATCGTCCCCGACGAGGGTCGCACCTTCGGCCTCGATGCTCTGTTCTCCGAGGCCAAGATCTACGCCTCGGAGGGCCAGCACTACACCTCGGTCGACGCGGGGCTGCTCCTCAATTACGCCGAGGACCGCAGCGGCCAGATCCTGGAGGAGGGGATCACTGAGGCCGGCGGCATGGCCAGCTTCCAGGCAGCCGGCACGGCATACGCGACCTGGTGGACACCCATGGTGCCGATCTACCTCTTCTACTCGATGTTCGGGTTCCAGCGCGTCGGCGATCTGATCTGGCAGTCTGGTGACGCGAGGGCTCGGGGTTTCCTCTTTGGGTGCACGGCGGGGCGGACCACGATGAGCGGCGAGGGCCTGCAGCACGAGGACGGCCACTCCCTCCTGCTCGCCTCGGTCGTGCCGAACGTGCGTGCCTACGACCCGTCCTTCGCCTACGAGATCGCCTGCATCGTCGCGGACGGCATCGAGACCATGTACGGACCCGATGGGAGCGACCTTTTGTACTACGTCACTCTCTACAACGAGAACTACGCGATGCCCGCCATGCCCGACGATCCGGCCGAGCGGGAGCGGATCCGAGATGGTGTGCTGCGGGGCTGCTACCGGTACCTGGCCTCGCCGGATGAAGAGCTGAAGCCGGCGGCGATCATGTTCTCCGGGACGTTGTGGCAGGCCGCGGTCGAGGCCCGCGAGATGCTGGCTGCCGACTGGGGCGTCGGTGCGCAGTGCTGGTCGGTCACGAGCTACAAGGCACTTCGCGACGATGCCCTCGAGGTCGAGCGCTGGAACCGTCTGCACCCGGGCTCGGCCCAGCGCGATTCCTACCTGGCCCGGACGCTGCGCGACCTGCAGGGACCGGTCGTGGCCGTGAGCGACTACCTGAAGGCGGTTCCCGATCAGATCGCGCGCTTTGTGCCCGGGAGTTTCGTGCCGCTCGGGACGGACGGCTTCGGGCGCTCGGACTCAAGGGCCGCTCTAAGGCGCCACTTCGAGATCGATGCTCCTCACATCGTCGTGGCAGTGCTCTCGTCTCTGGCCGCGGCTGGCGAGGTCAAGGACGGCACGGTCGCGGACGCGATCGAGCGGTACGGGATCGACCCCGAGGCGCCCGAGCCCCGCGGCGCGTGAGCCGGGGCCTGAGCGCCGGGCTGCCTGAGCCGGGGGCCTGTGCCGCCCGGCGCGTGAGCCCGCGGTGTCAGATCTCGACGTCGGCCGCCTCGGACTGCTCGGCGTCACTTGCCAATGGAAGGCCTTCGAAGAAGCTCGGTGGCTCGCTCCATAGCGGACGGCCCCCAGCCTTGGCACCAGGGCCTCCGGCCCCTGCTGCAGTGATCGCCTGCCAGACACGCTCCGGCGTAGTTGGCATGGCGATGTGGCGCACGCCAAGGTGCGCGAGGGCATCGACGACGGCATTGTGGGTCGCAGGCGTCGACCCGATGGTGCCCGACTCGCCGATTCCCTTTGCGCCCAAGGGGTTGCGAAACGTCGGCGTCTCGGTGTTGGCCGTTTCGAAAAAAGGGAGCTCCGCGGCGCTCGGGATCGCGTAGTCGGCGAAAGTCGCGGTCAGGGGGTTCCCGGCCTCGTCGTAGACGACCTCCTCCCACAGCGCCTGAGCGATCCCCTGGGCGATCCCACCATGCTGCTGACCGGTGACGAGGAGCGGGTTCACGATCCGCCCGCAGTCGTCGACCGCGACGTGGCGGAGATCTCGCACCATGCCGGTCTCGAGGTCGACCTCGACGACCGACACGTGAGCGCCGAAAGGAAACGTCGCGCCAACCTGCTTGAAGTCAAGCTCGGCCGCCAGGGTAGCGGCGGGAGGCGCCGTGCCGTTCGGCAGGCCAGTCACGTCGGCTGCGGGGCCGGCCCTTTCGGCCACGGCCCTTTCGGCCAGAGCGACGATCTCCGACCACCCGAGCGCACTTGTAGGAACCCCGGCGACTCCGAGGCGGCCGCCCTCGTGGAGGACGATGTCCTGCGCGCTTGCCTCCAACTCTGCTGCGACCAGATCACGCGCCCGATCGAGCACCTTCTCGGAAGCACCGAGCACGGCGCTGCCCGCCAGCTGGAGAGAGCGCGACCCTCCCGTGCCTCCGCCTCTCGGCACCGCGGCTGTGTCGGACTGCACGAAGGAGATGTCGCCAAGCGCGATCCCGAGAGTGTCCGCCACGACCATGGCAAAAGACGTCGCGTGACCTTGGCCGTGCGCCGAGGTGCCGACGCGGATCGTCGCAGTGCCGTCTCCGTGCACCTCGACGGCCCCGAACTCCTCTCCGCCGCCTCCGGCAGTGATCTCGACGTAGGCGGCCACACCGATCCCGAGCTGCCAGCGATCACCTCGGCTCCGCCTCGCCGCCTGCTCGGCCCGGAGCTCCTCGTAGCCCGCGAGCGCGAGCGCCTCGTCGAGCGCCCTCGCGTAGTCGCCCACGTCGTAGCTCGTTCCCATCACTGTGGTGTACGGCTCGCTGAAGGCGGGCAGCAGGTTGCGCCAGCGAAGGTCGACTGGATCGATGCCGAGCTCGGCGGACGCGATGTCCATCATCCGCTCGAGAAGCTCTGCCGCCTCGGGTCGGCCCGCACCTCGAAAAGCCCCCATAGGCGTGGTATTGGTAACAGCGACAGCCACGTCGTAACCAATCGCGGGGATGGCATAGACACCTTGTGCCATCATCCGCGTCGGCCCGAGCGCGAGCGCGCCGCCGAAGCCGCCGTATGCCCCGGCATCAGCCAGCACTCGGCAGTGCATGCCGGTGATCTTCCCCTTCTCGTCGAAACCCATCTCGACCCACTGGACCTGTCCGCGACCATGAGGGGACGCAACGAGGTTCTCCGACCTGGTCTGGACCCAGGAGACCGGCCGACCGAGCCGCAACGCCGCGGCGATGACGGCAGCGTGCTCGGAGCGCACGCCGGCCTTGCCACCGAAGCCTCCGCCGACGTGAGGTGCGACGACCCTCAGCCTCGATGGCTCCAGGCTGAGTATGGAAGAGACGGCCTCTGCGAAGCCGTGCGGCATCTGGGTCGAGACGTACACGGTGAGGTCGTGACCGTCACCGTCGTCGCCGGGCACGACGGCGATGGCATCGCCTTCCATAGGGGCGACGGCCAGCCGCTGGTTCTCGAGCTTGGCCCTCACGACGGTCACGGCATCCGCAAAGGGATCTGAACGGGCCGGGAACCTCATGCCGGCAGCCAGGTTCGTCCCGAGCGCCTCGAGCTGGATGGGAGCGTCCTCGAAGAGCGCCTCCTCGGGACTCACGACCGCCTCGAGCGGCTCGTAGTCCACGACAACAAGCTCGGCGGCGTCGACAGCTTCGGCTTCGGACTCGGCGATCACAAGGACGACGGGATCGCCGACAAAGCAGACCTTGGACTCGGCGAGGGCGGGACGTGCACAGGCCGCGTTCAGCACGAAGAAACCGTGGAAGGGTGGCACACCGAGATCGGCACCGCTGAAGACGGCCACGACCCCCCGAGCGCGCCTGGCCGCCTCGGTATCGATCGACGAGATCCTCGCGTGAGCGTACGGAGAGCGCACGAACACAGCGCGGGTGAGGCCATCCCTGGCGAGGTTGGCGACAAAAGTCCCCCGCCCTTCGAGCAGCTCGGGATCTTCGAGCCGCCGCACAGAGGTGCCCATCAAGGATCCCTGCATGCCAGGCAACTTACACGACACTCAAAGGATGCTGAGGAGCTGCGCCACGTCCGAATGGAGCTGTGCCAGTCCCTCGTCAAATGTGACCAGACCTCCCCCATGGCGCCGCGCCAGCTCCGCCAGGTAGGCGTCGGTCACTTGGCGGTGACCGATGACACCGCTCAGGCTGACGTCGGCGTAACTCACATCGTCGACCCAGAACTCGTGGCGCTGGTGCTTGTCGATAGCCCTTACGACCTCAGCGGCGGTCTTGGCCGTCTGCCCCTCCCGAACCAGCAGGCGTACCAGGCTGCCCTGGGTCTGCGGGCACGTGGCGAACCGATCCTTCGTGCCAAGCATCCATCTCTCGGCAGGACCATGGTGCACGTGCTCGTCCACGACGAGCGCTATGAGAACGTTGGCGTCGAGGAGAAAGGTCACTCGCTGTCTTGATCCTCGAGGCCGCGGACGTCCTCGGTGGTGATGATCTTGCCGACACGAATGTGAGGCAAGCCCGTCTCGCGACTGATGAGCACCTTCGATGCAGGTCCACCCTCGAGGCCGCGTCGTACCAGGTCCGACACCGTCTCGCTGAGCGTGCGGGAGGTGTCCCTGGCAATCGCGAGAGCTTGGCGGTGCAGGTCCTCCGGGATGTCGATCGTCGTACGCACGACGAGATTCTAGCATCCATGCATCATCGCATCATGATTCGTCAGTGCCGGAGCTCGCGATATCTTGATCGTCGTGCTCGGACCCGGAGTCTGTGCCCGCCTGCCCGCGAAGATGCCACATGCCCTGTGATGCAGCGATGGAGCGCGGCCTGGATCGCCAAAGGCAAGACGGCTAAGACGCAGACTCGGACGCTCGTTGGTTGTGCAGAGTCCCGGAGCGGCCATCTTCCTGGCCGTAGCGAGCGCCTCCTTTGCTCGCGGCCGCACGTGCCATTGGGCGCTGCTGTCGGGCTGTGGGGGCCGTCGTTCTAGCGTGTAGATCTGTGCGTGCCAGGATGCGCGAGATCGCCGACTCTGTGCTGACGGGTGGTCGTCCGTGGGACGCGGGATGGAACGTTCGGCGCTCCACCTGCGTCTATGAGACATCGGGAGTTCTGCGTACGGGAGGAGAGTCGGGCGTGGGTTGCTGTCGAGGCGTACTTGGTGGGCTGCTGCTTGTCGCCGCGCTGGCTTCTCCCGCGTGGGTGGTGCCTGCCGGCGCAGCTGTGGCGCACGTCAATGAATCGTCGTCGGCGTCGCACGCAACGAAGCCGACTACCCTGGTCTCCTCCTCACATATCTCCTCTCGCTCTTCAGCGACTTACAGGGACTCAGGTTGTCCGGTTAACCGCTTCGACGGACCACAAGCCCTGGCGGTGAGCGGGTCAGACCTCTTTGTGGCGGATCTCAATGGCGATTCGGTCACCGAAGTGAGCGCGTCCACCGGGGCACTCGTCCGCGTCATCTTGGGCTCCTCGTACAAGTTTGACAACCCGGACGCGCTGGCCGTGAGCGGGCCAGACCTCTTGGTGGCGAACGCCAAGGGCAACTCCGTCACCGAGGTGAGGACCACCACCGGGGCACTCGTCCGCGTGATCACCGGTTCCTCCTACAAGTTCAACGGTCCGGACGCGCTCGCCGTGAGCAAGGGGGACCTCCTTGTAGCGAACTACGGGAACGCCGCAGCGAACCTCCTTGGCTCGATCACCGAAGCAAAGACTGCCACCGGGTCGCTTGTGCGCGTCATATCTGGCTCTTCGTACACGTTCAACGGCCCGATCTCCTTGGCAGTGAGCGGGTCTGACCTCCTTGTGGCGGATCTCAATGGCGATTCGGTCACCGAAGTGAGCGCGTCCACCGGGGCACTCGTCCGCATCATGACGGGCTCCTCGTACAAGCTCAACTACCCAGACGCCCTGGCCGTGAGCGGGCGCGACCTCTACGTAGGGAGTCTTGGCTCGATCACCGAGGTGAGGAAGGGCGCCGGGTCGCTTGTGCGCGTCATATCTGGCTCTTCCTACAAGTTCAACGGCCTGGACGCCTTCGCATTGTGGAAGCAGGACCTCTTCGTGGCGAACGCCGACGGCAACTCCGTCACCGAGGTGAGGAAGGGCGCCGGGTCATTCGTCCGCGTCATCTTGGGGTCCTGCTAGACCGAACTTCAAGCGATGAGGCCGAGAGATCCACTTTCTTTTGATCAGGGGGTTCTCGGTTGGCTTCGGCGGTCGTTCTGTTTACTTCGGCCCGAGCACGATGCTCCCACCTGCAGCGGCGGAGTGTGGAGACAAGGTCATGCGGCGTGGCAAGCGGCGGGAATCGGTTCTTCGGTGACGATCTGGTTGTTTCCCGGTTGGGCCGGGGAGGCGATGAAGAGGTGGTGGGGTCCGATAGCCAGCACCTCGTCGTTGGCCCCGGAGAGGACGATCGGAGCCAAGATGTCACCGGTGGCCGGGTCGACACACGCGTTCCTGGTGGGACCCCCTGCGGATTGGGTGAGCCACACGAGGTCGCCGACCACGCGGGCCTCGATGCCGTTGGTGCCGGTCACACAGGTCCTGGTGCTCGAACCTTCGTGGCAGGTCGGCTCGATCGGCGCCAGCGGTGCCAACCGATACTGCTGCACGTAGCCCATCATGCCGGTGGCCTCAGAGACCCAGGCCGTGCCGTCGATCACGCCACCGACCACAGGTGTGGACACGCCGCCGAGTGGGGCGCTGGTGGCGAGAAGGGCTCCAGTGGTCGGGTTCCGCCGCTCGATGGTGCCGGTCCCGCCGCCGACGGCTTCGCCGACGACGAGCACGGTGCCCGCCGCGTTTGCTGCCACCGACGATGACGTCGCATCGCGTATTGAGACGCTGGCGGTGACGTGGCCGGAAGGCAACGACACACGCTCTAACCGGGCCCCTGCGGCCACCCAGAGGTTTCCGGCGGCCACGGCCAAGGACGCGCCGAAGGCACCGAAGGCAGCGGACGGTAGGCGAAGCCGGCTCCGAACCTCGAGCGTCTTCGGGTCGAGACGCCACAGCAACCCTGGGGCGCGAGGAAGGAACCCTGGAGAGCTCGTGGTCACCCACAGCGAGCCGGCTGTTGCCAGCGCGAAGGAGAACGCACCGTCAAACTGCCGCACGGCTTCGATATGGCCGTCGCTTCGATTGACTCGGGCGAGCTTGGTCACGATGGGTGCCAAGCCTGGTCGCGACACCAGCCAATCAAGAAAGAGCCCCACCGCAGTGTCTGCTACCTCGGGCTCGACCACATGGCTCCACGCCAAGTGCCCTGGAGCAGACGAGACGACGGTTGGCGGCGAGGTCGCCGACACGCCTATTCGCGTGCTCGACGCCGGCGTGGAACCGCGGGACCCCGGAGACGTTGGCGCCGAGGTCGTCCTTCGCGTCGTGGTGCAGCCCGCCAGTACGACAGCGACGACCGCGGCAGTGATCACCCATCTCATCCCGGCCGAGCTCCCCCACCTCTTCGCACAGCGGCACCATCCGCCGTGATCGCAGGCGGCGGACCCGGTGCCGTTGGCTCTGGTTCGTAGCGATGCCATCGTGCGACAATGACGCTCGAACTGCGTCAGTCCTTGCACAGCTCACCGGCTTCGGCTCCCGGGTTCACAGAACGATCCTTCAGGCGCCGCCGACAGCGAACCGGCGAAAGCTCAGGGGTCAGGCGGACCGCGGGTTTGACTTGCGCTGGCTCGTCTTACCGCTGAAGGTCACACCAGTGTTGTGCAGAAAGCGTTCGTTTGCTGACAACCGCCGCCGCGGTCACCGGGTTTGATCCGGCCAGCTGAGCCGTACTCGTCCGCGCGTCGCACGTGCGATCTCTGTGGCGGGTTTCAGGCGTATTTCGGTCATCCCCGAAAAGGAGGGCCGAGGGATGGAAGCTGGTGACAGCTTTGTTACCAGCACCCCGTGTGGGATGAAACTCGCCCGCGAGTGGCTCGACCTCGTGCAGGCGGGCTGCTGCACCGTCGCTCTTATCGGGACGCGCGGTCACGCGCCACGAGCGGACGGCTCCGATCCCGGGCAATAGACTCTGCTGAGTGAGGGGCATCATGGTCCTGGTCGCTGCTGTTCTCGGTGTGATTGGCATCGGGGTCGGCGCGCTCGACGCGGGAGTCGCCGCTCTTGCAGGGCCGCTGCCGACGCCTCGACCCCGTCTCAGCTCGGTCAACCTCCCCGTGCGCTACAGCTTCCTCGCCATCAGCAGGACGGGTTCGTCCCTTAGGATCAGCGGCCTCGACGTCCCTTCCGCGGACACGAACCCGTCTCCCAGCGCGAGGTGCGTCTCGGCAGCGGTCGACAGGGCGACACTGCGCCTCAGCGGGTTCGAAGTCTCCTCCTGTCGGGAGGGGGGCAGCAAGTCGCCGTTCTTTGTAGTCGAGTCCGCGACCTACACCAATCACGCGACAGCGCGCATCGCCCACCTGGACAAAAGAACGTCGCGGATCATCCTCGGGCCGGTCGTGATGACGTGGTCCGACGCGTCGGACACCCACCTGCAGGTGATCGTCGGCGACGGCTCGCTCTGGCTGTTCGACGCGGCGACGACGAGAGGCTCGGAGGTCGTGCGTGTATCGGAGCGCACCGGCAAGGTTGACAACACGATCCCGATCCCAGGGGGCCTCGACCGCCCGATACTTGCCACCGACGCCGACGGGCTCTGGATGGGCGTCGCCACGAACGGTGGCTACGCGCCGGATCTTGCCGGCTCGCCCATCTACCACATCGCCGTCGGCTCGAACGTGGCGACGATCGTCTTCACCGGCGGGCACGCGACCTTCTGGATGGTCGCCTCGGGACACACGCTCTGGGACGACGTCGCGACGATATCGACGCCAGGCGGCCAGCTAACCCAGACGATCTGGCGTTTCGACGGACCGAAGGCTCGACGGGTCTTCCACACAAGAACGGTCCTTCCCTTCGGCGTCAGCGTTGTCGGTGACAAGGCCGAAGGGCTCTGGACCGTCGCGTCGCAGCTGCCGCGAGGAGTTGGCCCGAACGCGGACACCGGTACGAACTGCACGAGACAGCCCGTGGTCGTCGCTATAAATCCGGACACCGGTCGCCAGCGCGTCGTGGCGACACTTCCGCCGGGATCGGCGGGACGGGGCTTCGACTGCCAGTCCCAGGACCTCGGAGTCGGGCAGGGCGTCATCGCCGGCGGCAACCTCTACCTCCTCGATGACGTGACCGGCGCCGGTGGTGGCGCGTACACCAAGCTCTTGCGCATCCAGCTCTGAGCGCCAGAGCGCGACCAACCGACTCACCGATCTCCCGGCCGTCGTCGGCTCGGCCACGACGAGAGTTCCAGTTCCGACGGCGACCAGCACCGCGACGTCGAGCGTATCGAGACCCTCCACGCTGTCATATTGGAAGACGGCGGAACCTTCGCCACGCCAGCACAGCAAGCCGACCCGCAGCGCTCAGCTCGATGCTGCGCGACAAGCTCTGGGCCCGCGAATGGTCGAGGCGGTGGCTCAGGTCACCTCACCTCAGCCAGTCTCGTCGGCGACGACCCAACGCGGCCCGATGCCCGCTGCCCGATGTCCGCCTGAATACTCTTGTCACCGATATATCCGTGCAGTTAGTATGGGATGGTGCCAGACGGGGCGATGCGCGAACCGACGTTCCTCATCTTGACTGCACTCGCGGCTGAGCGGCTGCACGGCTACGGGGTGATGCTCACGGTGGAGTCGCTGTCGGGCGGTCGGGTGCGGCTACGTCCGGGCACCGTCTACGGCGCCCTCGATCGCCTAGAGGCTGACGGGCTCGTCGCCCCAGATGGCGAGGCGCTAGAACAGGGTCGGGTGCGGCGCTACTTCCGCTTGACAGCCGACGGCAAGACAGCGCTCGCCGCGGAGACAGAGCGGATGGCGGCAAATGTCCGCTGCGCGCGGGAGCGCCTCGCCGGCCCGGGTCCCCGGGAACAGGGGTGGGTGCTGTGATCCCCGAAGACCCGGCCCACATCGGCGAGATCGGGGGCGACGACCCAGATGCAAAGACCACAGCTACGCGGCGCGCTGCTAGGACCTACGAGCGCCAGTGCTGGCGTCTGCTGGCGGCGTTCCCTTCTGAGTTCCGTCGAAACCGGGGCGACGACCTCGTGGCGGCCCTCCTCGATGACGCCCCAGGGGCATCGAGGGTCTCCCTCCGCACCGCCGCCAACCTGGTGGCGACCGGAACCCGGATGCGGGCCCGAAGGGCCGGGGCAGACCAAGGCAT
>JAJYGM010000812.1 GCA_021785095.1 Actinomycetes bacterium | reverse complement strand
CCGGTCATGATCGAGCTCGAGCGGGTAGAACAGAGCACGATGCCCGCACGCCTGTCGAACTGGCCCTTGTGGCGTCAGGTGCGCGGGCGCGACCGGCTCGGCAAGGGCGCCGCGGCGCAGTCGCCGAGAAGCGCCAGCATCTCACCGAGGACCGCGTCGTCGGACCGGATCGTGAAGTCCGTCTGCCCGTACTGTGCCGTCGGGTGCGGCCAGAACGTGTACGTGAGCGACGGCGCCGTCGTCCAGATCGAGGGCGATCCCGACTCGCCTGTCAGCCGCGGCTGTCTCTGCCCGAAGGGGGCCGCCAGCCTGCAGCTCACGACCGGCGACGCGCGCCTGTACAAGGTCCTCCACCGGCGCCCGTACGCCTCGGCCTGGGAGGAGATGGATCTCGACGATGCGATGCAGGCGGTGGCGGACCGCGTGATCGGGACGCGCCGCGAGACGTTCCAGTGGGAGCACGAGGGCAAGCGCGTCCGGCGCACGCTCGGGATCGCGAGCCTCGGCGGCGCGACTCTCGACAACGAAGAGAACTACTTGATGAAGAAGCTGTACACCGCCCTCGGTGCGATACAGATCGAGAACCAGGCACGCATATGACACTCGGCCACCGTCCCCGGTCTGGGGACTTCGTTCGGTAGGGGCGGCGCCACCACCTTCCAGCAAGACCTCCAGAACGCGGACTGCATAGTCATCCAGGGCTCGAACATGGCCGAGTGCCACCCGGTCGGGTTCCAGTGGATCATGGAGGCGAAGGCACGCGGTGCGACAGTGATCCACGTCGACCCGCGGTTCACGCGGACGAGCGCTCTCGCGGACATCCACGTCCCGATCCGCGCCGGCAGCGACATCGCACTGCTCGGCGGGATCGTCAACCACGTCATCGAGGAAGGCAAGTTCTTCCGCGACTACGTCGTCCACTACACGAACGCGCCGACGATCATCTCCGAGGACTTCGAGGACACCGAGGACCTCGGCGGTGTCTTCTCGGGGCTCGACCGCGAGTCCCGCCACTACGACATCTCCACATGGAGCTACGAGGGCGCCGACGTCGAGCCCGCCTCCGGACAACGCGACATCCGCGAAGCGGGCCGCGGCGAGGCTCACGGCTCCGGCGGTGCCGAGATCGGCGGCGACCCGATCCAAGACCCGACGCTCCAGCACCCGCGCTGCGTGTTCCAGATCCTGAAACGGCATTTCTCCCGCTACACCCCCGCCATGGTCGAGCAGATCTGCGGCATCTCGCAGGACCAATTCGCCCAGCTGTGCGAGCTCGTCACGGAGAACTCCGGGCGCGACCGCACGACGGCCTTCGTCTACTCGGTCGGCTGGACCCAGCACACCGTCGGCGTGCAGTACATCCGGACCGCCTCGATCCTCCAGCTGTTGCTCGGCAACATCGGGCGCCCTGGCGGCGGGATAATGGCGCTGCGCGGTCACGCGAGCATCCAGGGCTCGACCGACATCCCGACGTTGTTCGACCTCCTTCCCGGCTACATCCCGATGCCGCACGCGTCATCGAACGAGAGCCTCGACGCCTTCGTCGAGGCCGAGTCGGCGCGACGCGGTTACTGGGCCGGCACACGTGCGTACCTCGTGAGCCTCCTCAAAGCGTGGTGGGGGGAGGCAGCGGTGGCGGGGAACGAGTTCTGTTTCGACTACGTGCCGAGGCTCACCGGAGCCCACGGCACCTACCAGACGGTGCTCGCGCAGATCGACGGCGCCTGCAAGGGGTACTTCGTCGTCGGTGAGAACCCTGCCGTCGGTTCTGCCAACGCGAAGATGCAGCGGCTCGGGCTCGCGAGCCTCGACTGGCTCGTCGTGCGCGACTTCTCCCTCATCGAAACGGCCACCTTCTGGAAGGACGGCCCGGAGATCCGCACGGGCGAGCTGCGCACCGGCGACATCGGGACCGAGGTCTTCTTCTTCCCTGCAGCCGCCCACACCGAGAAGAGCGGGAGCTTCACGAACACCCAGCGCATGCTCCAGTGGCACGAGCAGGCCGTCGAACCGGCAGGCGATGCCCGCAGCGACCTCTGGTTCTACTACCACCTCGGGCGGATCATCCGGGAGAAGCTGGCGGGATCCGCTGACGAGATGGACCGGCCCGTGCTCGACCTCACGTGGGACTACCCGACGGAAGGATCGATCGAGGAGCCGAGCGCCGAGGCCGTGCTGGCGGAGGTGAACGGCGCCGGACCCGACGGTCGCGCCCTCTCGTCCTACACCGAGCTCGAGGACGACGGGTCGACGACGTGCGGTTGCTGGATCTACTGCGGGTGCTACGCGGACGGTGTCAACCAGACGGCGCGCCGCAAGCCCCGGAGCGAGCAGAGCTGGGTGGCACCGGAGTGGGGCTGGGCCTGGCCCGCGAACCGCCGCATCCTCTACAACCGGGCCTCCGCCGACCCGGACGGGAAACCCTGGAGCGAGCGCAAGGCGCTCGTCTGGTGGGACGAGTCCGAAGGCCGCTGGACGGGCCACGACGTGCCCGACTTCGACGCGGACAAGCGCCCGGACTACCGGCCGCCGAAGGGCGCCGCCGGTCCGGACGGCATCGCCGGGACCGAGCCGTTCATCATGCAGGCAGACGGCCGCGGCTGGCTCTACGCGCCTGCCGGGCTCGTCGACGGGCCGCTGCCGACGCACTACGAGCCGGAGGAGTCGCCGCTTTCGAACTTGCTCTACCCGCAGCAGAGCAACCCGGTCCGTGAGGTGTTCCCACGTCGCCACAACGAGTACCACCCCCACCCCGGCCAGCCCGGAAGCGACGTCTTCCCCTACGTGGCCACGACCTACCGGCTGACCGAGCACCACACGGCAGGCGGGATGTCGCGCTTCCTCCCGTACCTGTCGGAGCTGCAACCGGAGATGTTCTGCGAGATCTCGCCCGGCCTGGCGGCAGAGCGTGGACTCGAGCACGGGGGCTGGGCGGCCATCGTGACGCTACGCGGCGCCATCGAGGCCCGTGTGCTCGTGACGGACCGCGTGACCCCGCTCACCGTGCAGGACAGGACGATCGAGCAGATCGGGCTCCCCTACCACTGGGGCCCGAACGGGTACTCCGTCGGCGACGCCGCGAACGAGCTGGCGGCGATGACCCTCGACCCGAATGTGCACATCCAGGAGGCGAAGGCCTTCACCGTCGACATCCGGCCGGGACGACGGCCACGCGGGCCTGCGCTGCTCGAGCTCGTCGAGGAGTACCGCCGGCGGGCGGGCCGGGACCTCAGCGCAGATGACGACGCCTGAGCAGCGGCTCGGGCTCGGTGACGGTGGCCACCCGTACCTTCGCGTCGAGCACGAGGCACCCCGACGGACCGGCCACGACGGGGTTGAGGTCCATCTCGACGACCTCCGGCAGGTCCTCGGCGAGCTTCGCGACGCGGCAGAGCAGGTCCGAGAGCGCCTCCAGGTCGGCCTTCTCAGCACCTCGGTACCCGCGCAACAGCGGCGACGACCTGAGTGACTCGATCATCTCGAGCGCGTCGGGCCGGTTGAGCGGCAGCAGCGTGAGCGATCGATCTCCGAGCAGCTCGGTCGCGGTGCCGCCGAGGCCGAACATCACGAGCGGCCCGAAGGAAGGGACCTCGACGACCCCGACGATCGTCTCGACCCCCGATCCCACCATCGGTTGCACGAGGACGGCAGAGCCCTCGCCGAAGCGGTGGAGGAGGTCGTCGGCCGCTCCGGCGACCTCCTCCTCGTCGCGCAGTCCGAGGCGGACGCCTCCGACGTCGGTCTTGTGGACGAGGCCGGGCACGTCCACCTTGACGGCCACCGGGTAGCCCACGGCTGCGGCGGCAGCCACCACCTCCCGGCTGCTCTCGGCACGGACGCTTCGGACGAGAGGGATCCCGTAGGAAGCGAGGAGGTCGGCGGCTTCCGTCGCCCCGAGCCAGGTGGAGGGCGAGTCGCTGAGGGCGACCTCGACGATCGCACGGCCTCGGGCCTGGTCGAGATCCGTGTACTCCGGCGCGTCGACGACGGGCTTGGCTAGCCACGACGCGTACGGTGTGACCCGGGCGAGGGCTCGCGCTGCCGACTCCGGGTACGTGAAGAACGGCACCCGCCGGTCTCCCTCCCGCAGGGCCGACAGCGTCCCTGAGGTGGCGAGGAAGTTGGCGACCACCGGCTTGGTGGCGGTGGCGGCGACGCTTGCGACCGCCCGCGCGACGTCGTCCGCCAGAGTCACGAGAGGAGGCGTGAAGATCGCGATGGCGGCGTCGACCGACTCGTCCTCGAGCACGATGCGCAGCGCTTGCTCGTACTGCTCGGCCGTCGCCGAAGCGATGCAGTCGACGGGGTTGCGGATCGCGGCTTCCGGACCGAGGAGCTCACGCAGTCTCTGCTGGGACTGCTCCGAGAGCTCGGGCACGTCGAGGCCGTATCCCTCACAGGCGTCGGCGGCGAGGACACCGGGTCCTCCGGCGTTGCAGACGATCGCGACCCGGTCCCCTTGCGGCAGCGGCTGGTGACGGATGACGTCGGCGACGTCGAAGAGCTCCTCGAGCGTGTCGACCCGGATGACGCCCGCCTGGCGGAACAGAGCGTCGACCGTGGCGTCCGGCGACGCGAGAGCCGCGGTGTGGGAGCTGGCGCCTCGTGAGCCGGCGGGCGACCTGCCCGCCTTGACCGCGATGATCGGCTTCGTGCGCGCGATCCGGCGGGCTATCCGGGAGAAGTGCCGCGGGTTCCCGAAGGACTCGAGGTAGAGCAGTATCACGTCGGTGTTCTCGTCTTCAGCCCAGTACTGGAGGAGGTCGTTGCCGCTCACGTCCGCTTTGTTGCCGACCGAGACGAAGCTCGACACGCCGAGGTCCCGATGGGTCGCCTCGTTCAGGATCGCGATGCCGAGGCCGCCGGACTGAGACGAGAACGCGATCCTCCCCGGCGTAGGCGCCACCGGTGAGAAGGTGGCGTTCATCGAGACTTTGGGCTCGGTGTTGACGACGCCCATGCAGTTCGGGCCGATCAGGCGCATCCCGTGCCGGCGGGCGATCGCGACGAGCTCGCGCTCTGCTGCCCGTCCTTCGGGCCCGGTCTCGGCGAAACCGGCGCTGATCACGACGAGCCCGCCGACGTGCTTCTCGCCGCACTGCTCGACCACCTCTGCCACACGCTCGGCGGGCACCACGACGACGGCGAGGTCGACCTCGTCCGGCACGTCGCCGATCGTCGGGAACGCGGTGATGCCAGCGATCTCGCCGCCGCGCGGGTTGACGGGGTAGACGGGGCCGGTGAACCCGCCCGCGACGAGGTTCCCGAGCAGCTCGTATCCGATCGCTCCAGGTCGGCGGCTGGCCCCGACGACAGCGATGGACCTGGGTCGCAGCAACCGCGCGATGGAGGCAACGGCCGCGTGGCGGTCCCGCTCCTCGACATTCGCGAGATATCGAGGCACCGCGTCGAGGACGAGGGACACCTTGATGACCGAACCGTCGAAGTCGGTGTGCTCCTCGAAACCTGCCTGCCTGAAGACGTCGAGCATCTGCCGGTTCTCTGCGAGCGTGTCCGCCACGAAACATCGAAGCCCCGCCACCCGGGCGGCCGACGCCAGGTGCTCGAGCAGGACGGTGCCGACGCCCCGGCCCTGCTGATCCTCGCGCACCGTGAAGGCGACCTCGGCTTCGTCCGAGCCGGGGGTGCGGTCATAGCAGGCCATGGCGATGACCTGGTCGTCGGCGAGCGCCACGAGGGCCAGCCGGTCGCGGTAGTCGACCGTGCACCACCGCTCCAGCTCCTCTTCCTTGACATGCCGCCTGATGCTGAAGAAGCGCAGATAGGACGCCCGCTCCGACAGTCCCTCGTACAGAGCGCGGATGGCCTCGCGGTCCGACGGGAGAACCGGGCGGACCTTGGCCGTGCGCCCGTCGGCGAGGAGGACGTCGACCTCCAGCGAGGTCAGGTAGCCCTCGGGGAGAGCGCCGCCGGGAGCAGTCATCGTGGATGCACCGCCTTCTCGATCTCGAGGAGGAACTCACGGATGGAGGACTCGGCGACCCGATGGAGGCCGAGCCGATCGATGCCGCGACCGATCTGGCCGAGCGGGACACGGTAACGCCCCGAGAGACCGATGCGGCTCGTACCCGCGCCGAGATCGGTGAGCTCGACATCGGCATCGAGGCTCGGGAGCAGCTGCCCGAAGGAGACCGGCGTCCAGGTCATGGCAATGACGATCCGGCCTTCCCAGATTCGCGGAGCGCCGACGGAGACCGCGACGACCGGTGCCGGGCCGCCACCGGTCGTGCCGATGCGGACGACGACCGTGGTCTGCGAGTCGAGGCCCGGAGATCGCGCGAGGCTCGCGTTTGCGCGGCCGATCCCCGTCGGGACGACGCGGCCTTCGCTCTGAGGAAGGTCGTCCCCCTTCGCACGTTGCAGCCGTGCCAAGCTCTGGAGCCATCCGACCGACTCGTCGGAGAAGGCCGTCGCCAGCTCCTCGTAGGGGACATCGACGTGCACGAAGTCGCTCACGAAGACGGCGCGTTCCCTTGCCGGCCCGGCCTCTCCGCCCGTCGTCTGCTCGGGCGCTGGGATCACGCGGCTGCCCCGACCGGCGTCTGCGGGCGCACCACGAGCACCGGGCAGTGCGCGTGGTGGACGCAGAATTGGCTGACGGAGCCGAGTGCGATGCTCGCGAGCCCACCATGGCCACGGTTTCCGACGACGAGCAGATCGGCATCCTGGCTCGCGCCCACGAGGAGCCGCGCAGGAGGCCCCTCGACGATCGTGCGCCGGATGTCGAGGCCGGCTCCCTCTCCCAGCACCTCCTGCTCGAGGTCGGTCACGAGAGCCTCGCCGGTCGCCTCGAGGGCAGCCTCGTACGCGACCATGTCCACGCCGTAGGCGCTGCTCGGAACGCCTGCATGGAAGGCGTGCACGATGTGGAGCGTCCAGTGACGCCAACGGGCGATCTCCGCCGCGTACCGGAGGGCCTCACGCCCTTCGTTCGAGTCGTCGACCCCCACGACGACCCGACCCTCGGACCGCGGAGCTGTCGGCTCGGTCGCTTCTGCGCTCTTCATGGCGGACCTCCGGTCAGTCACGTCCCCCGTTTGCGTTCGTCGCTCCGGTACCTGGGGCAATACTGCTGATCCGAGACCTGGTGCGACCAGGGCCGAAGGTCCCGAAGCCTTGGCGCGACGGTCCCAGTTCCGGCCCGAGATCCAGTTCGGGTCCGGGATCGGGTCGAAGGACCCTTTCGCCGGGACGCCGAAAGGGGTTGAATCATGAGCGGAGCGGTGGCCTGCCCAGCCATGGCCGGCAGCTCCCGGGAGGAGGCATCCGAGATGGACGACAAGGAGCTCCGAGCAGTCGTCGCATCGGCCGTGAGGGCGCCGTCCGTGCACAACACGCAGCCGTGGCGTTTCGTCGGGCGGGTCGGTGACGACGACCGCGTCGAGGCGATCGAGGTGCTGGCCGATCCCGCTCGGATGCTCGAGGTGATCGACCCTTCGGGACGGGAGATGCACCTCAGCTGCGGTGCCGTCGTCGAGTTCGCCAGGATCGCGACACGGGCGAGGGGTGAGGCGTGTGAGGTCGTCTTGTTCCCCGAGCAGGGACGCTCCGACCTGCTCGCACGCATCGAGCTGCGCGACAAGAAGCCCGCGCTTCCCGAAGAGCAGCGGCTCTACAGGGCGGTCGAAGCTCGATACACCGAGCGCGGGCGTTTCGACGAGCGTCCCGTACCCGAAGACCTGCGGGAGGCCATGCGCGACGGCGCGACGCTGTTCGGCGCCTGGGTTCAGTTCCTCGATCGGCCCGGGGATCAGGTGACGACGGCGGTCCTCCTCGCCCACGCCGACGAGATCGAGGTCATGAACCCGCTGTACCAGCGCGAGCTGGCCGCGTGGGTGCACGAGGAGCCTCGAGCCGGCGGGGACCACCCCGACGGCATCCCGGCGTCCGCGTTGCCCGACGGGCCCGTGCGGGAACGGGGGTCCTCGTTCCGCCTCCGGGACTTCACGCCGAAGGAGTCGCAGTCGGAGCGTCCGCCTCACGGCGAAGAGCCGCCAGTGGCCGAGCACCCGTTGGTGATGATCCTCGGAACGCCGGAGGACGACCCGAGGGCGTGGCTCCTCGCGGGACAGGCGCTCGCCCGCATCCTCCTCACGGCGGCGGCGGAGGGCTTGGCAGCATCACCCATGACCCAGGTGCTCGAAGTGGCCTCGACCCGGGCTCAGCTGGCTGGAAGGCTCGGACTCGTCGGGTACCCGCAGATCGTCCTGCGGATGGGTTACGCCCACGGCTGGCCGACCACGCAACGCCGGCCTGTCGAGGAAGTCCTGACGAGCTCGCACAAGGGCTCGGAGAACAGCCACTGACGTCGGCACGCGCGGCTCCCCGGCCGCCGTGGCCGCCTATGGCTGGGTGGAAGAGGTGCTGGCGGGCGCCCGAGGTTCGGGTGGCGCTTGCGTTGTGGCGGTTGGCGCCCGAGGCCTCGAGAGGCGGCAGTCGGCACAGAGCTGCAGCTCGGACCCGGCGCGCCCCGACTCGTGCCCTTCATCCACGAAACGTCCGGGCAGCACGACCGCCGAGACACCGGCGAAGAGCGGAGCGCCGCATCCGCCACACAGTGGGAGCTCTCGCCTCAGGAGGACTCGGGGCTGTCGCTCCACCGCGAGGGCAGCCGAATCGACGCAGCGCCTCAGGGTGAGCGCCTCCTCCGGACAAGCCGTGAGACACCGACCGCACGCGCCGCAGGCCGAGGCGTCGAAGAGCAGCTGGAACGTGCTCTCCCTGCCGCTCCCCACCGTCAGGGCACCCTCAGTGCAGGCCGTTGCACAGGCGCCGCACGTGGTGCAGGGGTCGGGGTCGACCTGAATCATCCCGACAGAGCAGCCCGGTCCGGCCACGAGCCACTGTGGACCGTCGACAGCCAACATCCCGAGGGCTCGCAGCGACGAGACGGTGGCCCGCGGCTCTTCGAGCTCTACGTCTCGCGACCGCGCCCGCGGATCGCGCAGCTGCGCTCTCGCCACGGCCCTCGGCACCGCGTTGAACAGGCTGTAGGTGGCGTCGAGGTCTCGTGCCCGCTTGCGGCATGGGTCGGATGCGCACGGAACAAGACGGGTGCTCGCTCCCGCCGCCTCGAGGCTCAGGAGCCATCCGACGGTGACGGCAGCCATCGACGGCACGCGGCACGGCAGCCACGGGTCGCCGGCCCTCGGCACGTCGTCCGCATCGGCGCAGGCGATGGCCACTCCCTGCAGCCTGTCCGATCGACGAACGGCACGGGCGAGCTCGGACAGCCCGCGTCCGGCAGCGCCGAGGTCTCCGTCATGGCCTCGGGTCGACGAGCCACGCCGGAAGCGGGAGAACCCGATCACGTCACGCCGGGTCAGCTCGCGCTCGCGCTCGCGCTCGCGGTCGCGAGGACCAACCGGCGTGGCGGTCCCGTCGGGCTGGAGGGGAGGAGCCGTCCCGAGCCGTGCAAGAGCCGCGACGACGAGAGCAGTGACGTGCTCGAGCACGGCATCCGGGTCCGCTCGCGGAGCGATGTCGACGACGACTTGTTCGGCGAACCTCGCCGAGGCGTAGCGCCGCTCGAGCTCCGACTGCGGCACGACCCGGACGGTGGCTCCCGGTGCGTCGTGGCGCAGCCTCCCGATGAGCTCACCGAGGGGGCACTCCGTCTCGGGGTCGGCGAGCTCGTTCGACAGCAGCACTTCGCCCCGTCCTCCCGGCCGGGCGGTGTCGGCTGGGATCACCGCCGCCCTAGGTCGTGGCATCACTCCCCGCCTCGGTACCACGGCTCGCCTCGGCGAACCACTCAGCTGTGAGACGTGCGAGATCGCGGTAGAAGCCATGCGTCGTCTCCTTCGCGACGGCACGGCAGAGCCGGGGCACGAAGTGGGCGAGATGCTCCACGAGGATCCTGCGGGCAACAGGCCGCGTCTCCTCGGACGACATCGCGTAGGCGAGCGCTTCCAGCTCGACACCGATGTGATCCGGCAGCTCACCGACCTCGCGCGAGAGGACGAGCCCGAGCTCCCGGTAGCAGCGATGGAGGTCCGCGACGCACGGCCCCATGAGCGATCGGCGGACGTCGATGGGAACGTCCTCGCGCCAGAACGACTCATACGGTGGGCAAGGAACCTGCCCGGGTCCGATGAAGAGCCGCTCGTACTCGTCGACCAGCTCGAGGCGCTTCCTTTTGCCTTGCGGCAGCCACAGAAAAAGACGGCCTGGAGCCGACGACATCCCGTTCAAGACGTCCACCTCCACGGCGCGGACCTGCGTCGAAGATCTCGCCTCGCCGAGGTCCGGCCGCGTCCAGAAGTGGGCCAGCTGCCCGACCACGTCGACGGCGACCGCGTCGCGAGCGTCGCGGGTGCCGGGAGCCGGGAGACCTGGTGGAGGTTCAGCCGTCCCGGTCCCCGAGCGGGCGCTGGCGGCCCTCATGACGCCACGCTGG
>JAJYGM010000162.1 GCA_021785095.1 Actinomycetes bacterium | reverse complement strand
GAGGAGGCGGCCGCCGCCGAGCGCGCGGCGCTGGCCGGTGCCTCCGTGGTGGCGGTGTCCGAGCCGCTGGCGGCATGGGCAGCGGCCCTCGGGGCGGCGCGGACCGCGGTGGTGCCCAACGGTGCGATCCTCGACCCGTTGGGGCCCCGCGGCCGTGCCGAGGCGCGGCGACGCCACCGGCACCACCTCGGGTTCGGCGACGACTGCGTCGTCGTGGGGTTCACCGGCAGCCTCAAGCCGTGGCACGGCGTCGAGCTGCTCGTCGAGGCGGTGGGGCTGGCGAGCGACCGGTCATCGCTCGCCCTGCTCGTCGTCGGTGACGGTCCGGGACGCGAGGCGGTCGAGCGTGCGGTCGCGCGGCTGGGGGACACGGTGCAGGTGGCGATGACGGGCGCGGTGCCCTTCCGCACGGTCCCCGAGTACCTGGCAGCCATGGACCTCGCCGTCGCGCCGTACCTCCCGGCCGAGGCCTTCTACTTCTCTCCCCTCAAGGTGGCAGAGGCCATGGCCTCGCTGGTGCCGGTCGTCGCGTCCGACTTTCCGCCGGTGCGCGAGCTGCTCGGCGAGAGCGGCGTGCTGGTCCCCCCGGGATGCCCGGCCGCGCTGGCCGACGCGATCGTGGCGCTCGCCTCCGACCCTGCCGAGCGCCGGCGGCACGCAGCCGATGGGTGGGCGCGGGCCGTCGCCCGGTTGAGCTGGCGGCGCGTGGCGCAGCGGGTTGCAGACGCCGTGCCCATCGACGCCATGACGGGGGTGCGATGACGGCCGGCGGCACGCTCAGGCTCCTCCGGTTGCACCGGGCATGGGACCTCGACCTGCGCCCGGTCCGCGCCGCCGTCGGTGCCGGGGTGGCCCTCTCCGCCCTGCGCGCCTGCCTGCAGTGGGTGGCTCCGGTGCCACTCAAACTTGTCTTCGACAGCGTGCTCGCCCATCACCCGCTCCCGAGCGTGCTGTCGTGGATGCCGTCGACGCCGTCAGGCCGCCTGGTCGTCCTCACCGCCGCCATGGTCGGCATCGCGGTGCTCCTGGGCGTGACCGCCTTCGGCGCCACCGCCTTCCTCGCTTCGGCCGGCCAGCGGGTCGTCCACGACCTGCGGTGCCGCCTCTTCGCGCACCTGTCGGTCCAGTCGCGCTGGTTCCACCAGCGCCGCACCCAGGGCGACCTCCTCGCCCGGCTGGGCGGCGACGTCCAGGCGATGCAGACGGTCGTGGTCAACGTGGTGCCCATGGCGGTCGAGAACAGTCTCACCATCGCCGGGATGATCGTGATCATGCTCGTGCTCGACTGGCAGTTCAGCCTCCTCGCCCTGAGCATGGTGCCCCTCTTGGTGCTCGTCGTCCGCCACTACATGGCCGCGATCAAGCACTCCCAACGGCAGGCGCGGCGCGCCGAGGGTGAAGCCACCACCTCCGCCCAGCAGGTGCTGACGGCGTTGCCGGTGGTGCAGGCGTCGGGGACCGAGACCCTCGAGGCCGGCCGCTACGGCGCCCTGGCCAGGCGAGGGCTGGACGCCAACCGCCGAGCGGTGGTCCTCCAGTCGCGCTTCACCCCGATCGTCACAGTCGTCATGACCTGCTCGGTCGCCCTCGTCATGTTGATCGGCGCCCGCGACGTGCTCGCCGGCCGGCTCACGGCGGGGGACCTCCTCCTCTTCGCCGCCTACTTCCGGGGCATGTACTCCCCGGCCCGCCAGCTGGCCAAGCTCGCCGGGATGCTCGGCCGTGGGCACGCGTCGGCCGAGCGCGTCTCGGAGATCCTCCACACCCACGAGGAGGTGCCCAGGCCCGCCGTCGCCCGGCGTGCGCCGGCGGTGCGCGGGCGGGTGAGCTTCGAGCGGGTGACGTTCGCCTACCCCGACGCCTCGCCGGTCCTCGCCGGCATCGCCCTCGACGTCGAGCCGGGAGAGCGCCGGGCGTTCGTCGGGGCGACCGGGTCCGGGAAGAGCACCCTGTTGCGCCTGGTGCCCCGGTTCGCTGATCCGACGGCGGGTGCCGTGCGCCTCGACGGGGTCGACGTGAGAGAGCTCGACCTCGACTGGCTGCGCCAGCAGGTCGCCTGGGTGCCCCAGGAGCTCGCCCTCCTGCGCCCGACCGTGTGGGAGAACGTGGTCTACGGCTCCCGCTGGACCACCCGGGCGGACGCGGTGGCCGCGGCCCGGGTGGTCGGGGTCCACGAGGTGCTCGCCGGTCTCTGCGACGGCTACGACACCGAGGTGGGCGAGGTCGGGTCGCGCCTGTCAGGCGGCCAGCGCCAGTGCATCGCCCTGGCGAGGGCGATGGCCCGCGACGCCACCGTGCTGCTGCTCGACGAGCCGACCACCGGCATGGACGCCGCGACCCGGTCGGTCGTGGTCGGCGCCCTCGACCTGCTGTGCGAGGGGCGGACCACCCTCCTCGTCACCCACCAGCTCGCCGCCGTCGCCAGCGGCTACCGCATCTCCGTGCTCTCGGAAGGAAGGATCGTCGAAAATGGAACCCACCACGAGCTCGTCGGGTCACCGACCGCCTACCGCGACCTCTACGTCGCCGACCTCGCCGGAGTCGTGGCTGCCATGCCGGGTGGTGCCTGAGATGCCGGGCGTCGTCGAGACGTCCCGGCTCGCCGGCGACGGTCGTCGGCTGTGCGTGGTCGGGGCCGGGTACGTCGGCCTCACCGCGGCAGCGTGCTTCGCCCATCTCGGGCACGACGTCACCTGCGTCGAGTGCGACGCCGACCGGCTGGCCGTCTTGCAGTCGGGCGGGATCCCCATCCACGAGCCCGGCCTGGCAGAGCTGGTCGCCGCCGGGCGGGCCGCCGGCCGCCTCCGGTTCACCGAGGACGTGGGGTCGGCCCTCGTGGGCGCGGCGGTCGCGTTCCTCTGCGTGGGCACGCCCCCGCAGCCGACGGGCGAGCCGGACCTGAGCTTCCTCGCCGACGCCGCCCGCTCCCTGGCGAGGACGGCCTCGAGCGACCTGGTGGTGGTGGTCAAGAGCACGGTGCCACCGGGCTCGTGCGAGGCGCTCGAGCTGATCTGTGCCGAGGAGGCCGGCCCCGGCGTCCACATCAAGGTCGCCTCGAGCCCCGAGTTCCTCCGCGAGTCCCGGGCCGTCGAGGACTTCTTGTCCCCCGACCGGGTGGTGGTCGGCGCCGAGGACCCCGACGTGGCACGGCTGGTGGCCGACCTCTACCCGGCTGGCCCGCGGGTCGTCCTCTGCGACCGACGCGGCGCCGAGCTGGCGAAGTACGCCGCCAACACCTTCCTCGCCATCAAGATCTCGTTCGCCAACGAGGTGGCCCAGCTCTGCGACGCCCTCGGCACCGAGGCGGGCCCGGTGCTGGCGAGCGTCGGAGCCGACCATCGGGTCGGCCCCGAGTTCCTCCGTCCCGGTCCCGGCTACGGCGGGTCCTGCCTGCCAAAGGACGTCGCCGGCTTCATCGCCCTCGGCGAGGTGGCCGGCACCCGCACCACGCTCGCCGCGGCGGCGGAGGCCCAGAACACCCATGCCCGCCGGTCCGTCGCCCACCGCCTCGAGCTGGTGCTCGGCGGCCTGCCGGGTCGGCGCGTCGGGGTCCTCGGACTCGCCTTCAAGGAGGGGACCGACGACACCAGGGACTCGCCGGGGGTCCAGATCGTGCACGACCTGGTGGCGGCCGGTGCGGAGGTGGCCGCCTACGACCCGCTGGCGACACCCGACCTCCCCCCCGGCACCCGATCGCCGAGCGTCGCCGACACCGTCGCCGGCGCCGACGCCGTGGTGGTGGCGGTCGCGTCCGAGGAGTACCGGTCGCTGGACCCGGCGTCGACGGCCACGCAGATGGCCGGCCGGGTCGTGTTCGACGCGGTGGGGGTGCTCGACCTCGACCGCTGGGCCGCCGCCGGTCTCAGCGTCTACGGCGTCGGACGCGGGGTGCCGCTCGCGTTCTATCCTGTGGTCTGGACGCCGTTGCGGTGGACGACGGCCGGACGCACCGTGGCGGCAGCAGGCGCTGCCGACAAGTGACTCGGAGCAGCAGCTGGTGACCCCTGACTCTCGCCGCGATCCCGTCGCCTCCGCGATCCAAGCTGCGTCGCCCACGCGCCGGACCGTCCGCCTCCCTCTGCTCTACGTGGGGTTCCTCGCGTTCGCGGTGCTGGCCGCGTGGCTCGCCTCGATTGGGATGGGACCGAGCTCGTCGGGCTCGCTGCCGGCCGCTGCGCCGGTCGGCCGCCAGCTGCCGCGGGCCGCGGCGTCCCCCACCTCGGTGACCACCGTGCCGGCGGCGCCGCACGCGCGGACCCATCCGGCCGCCGCCCACGAGGTGGCGGGTGCGTCGGTCACCACGACTCAGGCGAGCGCGCCCAGCATCGTCGCACCGCCGTCGCAGACCCGGGTCGTGGTGCCCAGGGTGACGGTCGTCACCGTCCCCTTCTCGGCCTTGCTCCCCGTCTCGAGCTCGGGCAGCCCGTCGTCTTCGAGCAGTGACAGCAGCTCGGGCGACTCCTCCTCGGCCAGCGCGACGACGCCACCGTCGTCGAGGTCCCCGTCATCCAGGCACCCGTCGACATCGACATCGTCGAGATCGACATCGTCGAGATCGACATCGACGACATCGACGACATCGACAGGAGGTGGTGACTCGTGAGGCGGTCGCGGTCACCGGTCGTCTCGCCCTGGACGCGGCCTCCCTTCGTCCGCGCGGACGGCGGGGGGTGATCGACGCGCCATCCCGGCTCCTGCCCGCTCGCCACGGCCAGCCCGCGCCGGCGCGGGCGTCGCCTTGCACGCCGATCGTCGCGAACGATCGCGGACCGAACGCGGCTCGCGGCCCGTCACCGCGCGGTCCGCGCCGTTGGCTCCGCCGGCCGCGTCTCGGCACGGTCGGGCGGCTGGTCGCCTTCCACGCCCTCATCATCGGCTCGGTCTTCGGCATCGTCGTGGTGCAGTTCACCCAATCGTTCGCCAACCGCTACCGAGCCACGATCACGAGCGACCTGACCGAGAACGTCACCCAGTTCACCCGGCTCGCCGCGATCCGGCCGGCCTCACAGTCCCTGCTCGACTTCAGCCGCGCCTACCTGGCCATGCACGGGTCCTCGCGCGTCGACGAGCTCGCCATCTCGCTCCCTGCCGACGGCGAGGTCCTGGCCTCCCCCGCGTCGAAGGACCTGGTGGGCAACGCCGCCATCCGACGCCTCATCCGGACGCCGCCCAAGACGACCGTGCTCACCCAGGTGTCGGACGGGGACCAGCCGGAGCTGGTCCTCGCCGTTCCGATCACCGAGCACGGCCGCAGAGTTGGCACCTACTTCACCGCGGGTAGCCTCGCCACCTACGAGACCATGCGCACCAGGGTGCTCATCCTGGCGGTGGGGGAGGGGCTCATCATCCTGCTGGCCGCGGTGGTCAGCGTCACCGTCCTGCTCCGGCGGCTCCTCGGCTCGGTGCGCCGCCTCACCCGGACCGCGGCGGACATCGGCCTCCGGGGCGAGCTGGGCGTGCGGCTCGAAGGGGCGGACGCCGGGGACGAGGTGGGGGAGATGGCGGCCACCTTCAACGCCATGATCGAGAAGATCGAGACCTCAGTAGCCCTCCAGCGCCAGATGATGGCCGACGTCTCGCACCAGCTGCGAACGCCGCTCACCGTCGTGCGAGGCCACCTCGACGTGATGAGCCGCGGGGACCTCGACGACCCGGCGCGGGTCAGGGAGGTCGTGTCCACGGTGGTCGAAGAGATCGACCACATGAAGCGGTTGGTGGAGAGGCTGCTGCTTCTCGGCCGGTCGCTCGAGGCCGACTTCACCGATGCATGGCCGGTCGACCTGCGCGCCCTCCTGCTTGACGTGGCCGCCGCCGGGGAGATGCTCGCGCCTCGCCGTTGGGCGGTGGGGCCGATCCCCGACGTCGTGGTGATGGCCGACCTCGACAAGCTGCGCGGGGCCCTCCTCAACCTCGTCGAGAACGCCGTGCACGTCACCGGCCCCGGCGACACCATCCGTCTGTCCGCCCGCAACGCGGGGACGGAGGACCGCCCCACCGTGGAGATCGCGGTCGACGACTCCGGTCCCGGCATCCCGGTCGACCAGCGACAGGCGGTGCTTGGCCGCTTCGCCCGCCCCGGGGCGAGCGTCGGCGACGGGACCGGACTTGGCCTGGCCATCGTGGGCGCCGTTGCCGCGGCGCACCACGGGTCGGTGGACATCACGCACTCACCGCTGGGCGGGTGCCGTGTGGTCGTGACCATTCCCCGCCCCCGTCCCGAGGAGGCGAGGGCGCTCACGGCGGACGACGAGCCCGCAGCGCCGTCGGCGGGGCCGCGCCGCCGCCGGTGGTGGATGCCCAAGCAGTGGCGGCGACGACGGACGGTGGGGGCGATCGCGTCGAAGGCGGAGGAGGCTTGACGCCATGCAGGTCATGGTGGTGGAGGACGACGCGAAGATCGCGCAGTTCCTCGAGCGCGGCCTCGAGGCGGAAGGGCACGCGGTCACCGTGGCGGTCAGCGCCGAGGACGCTCGCCGGTGGTACTCGGCGTTGGGGCCGCAGCTGGAGCTGGTCCTCCTCGACCTCGGGCTGCCCGGCGAGGACGGCATCGACCTCCTCCGGTCGCTGCGGGCCGGTGGGTTCGCCGCGCCGATCATCGTCGTCACCGCCCGCGACGACGTGCGGGACAAGGTCACCGGGCTCGACGCCGGGGCGAACGACTACATAACCAAGCCCTTCGCCTTCGACGAGCTGCTGGCGCGGATCCGGGCCGTCCGACGGAGCGCCGGGCAGCCGGCGCAGACCGAGCTCGTCGTCGGCGACCTGCGCCTGGACCTGCTGACCAAGGTTGCCCAGCGTGGCGGGCGGCAGATCGAGCTGGCTCCGCGCGAGTGGGTCCTGCTCGAGCTGTTCATGCGCCACCCTCGCCAGGTGCTGTCGCGTTCGCAGATCCTCAGCAACGTCTGGAGCTACAGCTTCGAGCCGGGTTCGAACATCGTCGACGTCTACATCGGGTACCTCCGCCGCAAGATCAACCTGCCCGGCGTCGTCCCGCTGATCCAGACCGTGCGCGGGGCGGGCTACCGCCTCCTGCCGCCCTCGGCCGCCTGACGAGCGGGTCGCCGGTCGGGGGTCCTGGCCCCGGCGCAGGTCACGTCACGGCGCAGGTCACGTCACGGCACAGGTCACGGGGGCGAGTCGAGGCGCAGGGTGACGAAGCTCTTTTCGACCAGGTCGAGCTGGTACACGGTTCCTGGCGGCTGCGACAGCTTCAGGGCCTCGCCGACGTCGATGCCGAGGAGGTTGCGGAGGAGCATCCTTCCGATCATCTCGTGCGAGACCAGGAGCGGCATCTCCGCTCCCCGATTCCGCACGATCTCGAGTGCCACGCCAGCTCTCGCGTCGGCGTCGGCGTAGCTCTCCCCGCCGGGGAAGCGCCACGTGTAGCGGGAGCGGCGGCGGCGGGCGAGCTCGCCGGGAAAGCGCGCCTCGATCTCGGCTTTCGTGAGTCCTGCCATCGCGCCGTGGTCGAGCTCCCTCAGCTGGTCGACCACCTCGACGGCGAGGTGGAGCGCCTCCGCGTAGACGGACGCGGTCTCGACCGCACGACCGAGCGGGCTCGAGAAGACGCCGTCGATCGGCGCGCCGGCCAGCTCGGACGCAAGCCGTTGGACCGACGAGCGTCCCGTGGCGGTCAAGGGGGAGTCGAGCTGCCCTTGACGCCGGCCCTCCCGGTTCCACTCCGTCTCTCCGTGACGGGCAAGGAGGCATCCCTTCATGCCCCGTGTCTACAGGCACCGGCAGCCCCGTTCCGACCACGGCCGGCACTCACGGCTCTGCGAGCGGACGAACATCCCGCCTTCCATCACCGAGGCGTGATCGTCCGCGTCGAGGGCTGCGGCGATCCTCGGCTCCTCGGGAGACCCCATGGCGGCGAGCTCGCGGCCCGACGCGCACCGTTCGATCGCTTCCGTGAGATCCGAGGGCGAGCGCGCCCGCACCGAGCTGGTCTTCGAGAGGCGACTGAGGACGATGTGACCGGGGTGGCCGGCATCGCGCTCTTCGGTGAGCAACTCGACCGTCTGGGACTGGTAGGTGAGGCAGACCGCCGGGACCCGCGCCAAGTACGCCCAGGGTCGTCGCTCCCGCTACCCGTTGGTGTCGCGCAGATCTGCCTGCAGGCGGTGGTCGGTGGCGGTGCGTGGGGCGTGCAGCACTCGCGGGCGTCCCGTCCCCCGCTATTGTCGGCCTGCCCGAAAGTGCACCAGCCCACGATGCCTCGCGAGAGACGGTGACGCGAAGCTCGTGCCGCAGCATGTGAGCGATTGAACAACATGGCGCAGTCGAACCCCCTCGACGACGAGCAGGAGGAGCAGCTCATGGCGATCCAAGCTGGCGACGAGATCCCCGACACCCAGCTCTGGCGGATGACGAAAGACGGGCCAAAGGCGGTCAGGTCTGCCGAAGTTCTCGGCGCGGGAAAGGTCGTGCTGTTCGCCGTCCCCGGTGCGTTCACCCCGACGTGCTCCGACCATCACCTGCCGGGTTTCGTGCTCCGTGCTGACGAGATCCGAGCCAAGGGTGTCGACACGATCGCATGCCTGGCTGTGAACGATCCGTTCGTGATGGGCGCCTGGGGGAGAGCCAGGGGCGCCGAGGACCACGTCGTCATGCTGTCCGACGGGAATGGCGAGTTCACCCGGGCGGTCGACCTGGAGATGGACGGCAGCGGCATCGGTCTCGGGAAGAGGTCCCGGCGCTACGCGGCGATCCTCGAGGACGGCGTGGTGAGGTCGATCTTCGTCGAGCAGGGCCCAGGGGTGGAGGTGAGCTCGGCAGAGGCGGTTCTGGCCGCCCTCTGATCGGTCGGCCCAGGGGCTGACCGAGCGGTTCCGGATTCGTCCGAGGCTCGGCGAAGAGCCTGGCGCGCTCAGCGGTGGTGGCTCGACTCGTGGGCGACGTGACTGGCGGGCTCGAGTTGGAAGGTGGCGTGCTGGACGTCGAAGTGGTGCCCCAGGCAGCTCTGGAGCGCGTCGAGGATCTGCGGGGCGTGGCCCGAGGCGAAGCAGTGGTCCTCGACCACCACGTGCGCGCTCAAGGTCGGCATTCCCGAAGTGACCGTCCAGGCGTGCAGGTCGTGCACGCCGACGACGTGCTCGACGGCCGCAAGGTGAGCGCGCACCTCGTCGAGTGACATGTCTTCGGGCGCTGCCTCGAGCAGGATGCGCCCACTCTGGGCGAGGAGGCTTCGAGCCGTGACGAGCATGAGCCCGGCCACGACGAGGGATGCGACGGCGTCGGCGCGGTTCCAGCCGGTCAGCATGATGACGAGCCCGGCGGCGGCGGTGCCGAGGAAGGCGTAGAGGTCGGTCGCGACGTGGGCGAGGGCCCCCCGGACGTTGAGCGACCGGCGGTTCGCCCGGCTGAGGACCACGGTCGCGGCGACGTTCATGAGCGCGCCGGCCAGGGCGACGGTGAGGACGACGGTGCCGTCGACCGTCGGTGGGGCGATCAGACGGCGGATGGCCTCGATCGAGATCACCACCGCCACCACCACGAGGAGGACGCCGTTCCCGGTGGCGGAGAGGATCTCGGCCCGCTTGAGACCGAAGGTCCACGCTCCTCTCGCTGGTCGGGCGGCGAGCCGGGCGGCCCACACCGCCGCCGCCAGGGCGCCCACATCGGTCAGCATGTGGCCCGCGTCGGCGAACAGTGCGAGCGATCCGCTGGCGATGGCGGCGACGAGCTCTCCCACCATGAACGCGGCGATGAGGCAGAGCGCCACGGCCAGGTGTCGGACGTCAGCGTCGGGTGCGATCCCGGAGGAATGGGATCGATCGGGACGCGTGCGGGCGTCTTGGATCGGGCGCGCATCCGCAGCGTCGGTCACCCCTCGACCGCCCCCTCGTGGTCCTCGTGGTCCTCGTGCACCACGTGCTCTTTCGAGACGTCGAGGAGCAGTCGAACGTGGGCGTCGTCGAGCCGGTAGTAGACGGTCCGGCCGTCCCTGCGGTTCCGGACGATCCCCGCAGTGCGCAGAAGACGCATGGCGTGGGACACGGTCGTCTCGGACACCTCCACCGTGGCGGCGATGTCACAGACGCAGAGCTCTCCCGCCTCGAGCAGCGCAGAGAGGATGCGGACGCGCTTCGGGTCGCCCAGGAGGCGGAAGCAGGCAGCGAGCTCGTCGGCGTCGGATGCGCTGATCAGTCCTCTGCGGGCCGTCGCGGCTCGGCCACGGCCCGCCGCATCCACGGAGGAGCGGCCTGACCTGGCGGCAGCGGAGGAGTCGTGTCTCAATACCTTCATAGTTGTGAAGATATACCAGCATCACCCTCTTCGCGTGCGCGCGGAATGCTGGCGGAGGGGCCGCCCGCCGACCCCCGCCCCCCGCGCCCCGACCCCCGCCCGCCGACCCCCCCCCCCCCCCCCCCCCCGACTCCCCCCCCCCCCCCCCCCCCCCCCCCCCCCACCCCCCCTCCCACCCCCC
>JAJYGM010000760.1 GCA_021785095.1 Actinomycetes bacterium | reverse complement strand
GCCTCCACCGAGAGCACTGCGGGGAGATCGCGCACGATCGCGTTCCAGCTGTCCCCACCGTCGGATGAGGCGTAGACCTGGCCTCCGGTCGTCCCGAAGTAGATGCCGCAGTCGTCGAGCCGGTCGACGCTCATCGCATCGCGCAGGATGTTGACGTAGCAGTTCGACTGCGGGAGTCCTTTCGTGAGCGGCTCCCACTCGTTGCCGCCGGAGCGGCTCCGGTACACCCGAAGCTTCCCCTCCGGCGGGAAGTGCTGCTCGTCGCTCGTGATCGGCACAACGTAGATCGTGTCGGGCTCATGCGCGTGGATGTCGATCGGGAAGCCAAAGTCCGTCGGCAGGTTGCCGCTCACCTCGTACCAGCTCTCGCCGCCGTCGTCGCTTCGCATGACGTCCCAGTGCTTCTGCATGAAGAGCGTCTCGGGACGAGATGGATGCTGCGCGACGTGGTGGACGCAGTGACCGACCTCGGCCTCCTCCTCGGGGATCTGGCCCGACCTGAGACCGCGGTTGATCGGACGCCAGCTCTTGCCGGCGTCGTCGCTGCGAAACGCACCTGCCGCCGAGATCGCGATGAACATCCGCTCCGCGTCTGAAGGGTCGAGGATGATCGTGTGGAGGCACATGCCGCCAGCACCGGGTTGCCACGACGGCCCGGAGCCGTGGCCGCGCAGGCCTGACAGCTCCTCCCAGGTCGAGCCGCCGTCGGTCGACTTGAAGAGCGCCGCATCCTCGATTCCCGCGTACACGGTGTCCGGGTCGTCGAGCGACGGTTCGAGGTGCCAGACCCGCTCGAACTCCCACGGATGGGGCGTTCCGTCGAACGACTGGTGGGTTCCGGTGACGCCCTCGTACTGGAAGTCGTTCCCGACGGGGTTCCAGGTCGCACCGCCGTCGTCCGAGCGCTGGATGAGCTGGCCGAACCACCCGCTCGACTGCGACGCGTAGATGCGGTTCGGGTCGGATGGCGACCCCTTCATGTGGTACATCTCCCAGCCGCCGAAGAACGGCCCGTCGATCTTCCAGTCAGTCCGCCTCCCGTCGGAGCTCAAGACGAAGGCCCCCTTCCGGGTCCCGACCAACAGCCTCACTCCACTCATCAGTCCCCTCCTCAGTGACGCGGTCCAGGCCTCCCGAGGCCGTCGCGCGGCCATTTTCTCAGAGGGGTGCGCGCCCGTCTACACCTCAGCGGGGATCCGCAGACCTCGGATAGAGCACGAGCTGGGACTGCGTCGTCCGGGACAGCAGGCGGCTGTCCCCGTCGGTGACGTCTGTCTCGACGACGACCACCGTCCGCCCGACGTGGAGCGGGCGTGACGAGGCCTCGGCGTGGCCTGTCGTCAGCGGCCGGAAGAAATTCGTCTTCGACTCGATCGTGGTCGTGCCGGTGGCGCCCTCGGGCAGGTTCAGATACGCGCACAACCCCCCGGCGCTGTCGGCGAGCGCCATGAGCGCACCCCCGTGGAGCGCACCGCCTGTCGTGCAGAGGCGCTCTTCCCACGGCAGCCGGGCGCGGATGAGCTCCTTCGTGGCCTCGAGCTGCTCGATCCGGAGCGTCGCCGTGAAGGGCATGAGGCCGAGCCCGACAGCCGCTGCTGCTCCCTCGTCGGCTCCCCTGCTCATCTCACGCGGGCGCCTTGTGTCGTCGGGGTCACGATCTCGCGAGATCGCCGAAACGAGCGTAGTTGTTCACGAACGCCAGCTTCGACACCCCCGTCGGTCCGTTGCGATGCTTCGCGATCAGCACCTCGGCCACACCGCGGTCGGCCGACTCGGGGTTGTACACCTCGTCGCGGTAGATGAACATCACGACATCGGCGTCCTGCTCGATGGCGCCGGAGTTGTGGGACACGATCCCGTTCGCGAGGAAGCTGTGCGTGCCCGGGACGTACGCATCGAACGCCTCCTCGTCCTCGCAGGACTCGATCGAGACGATCACCTCCCAGGACAGCTCCGGTGCGAAGGGGAAGTCCGATGCCGCGACGCGCTCGAGGACGGTCGCAGGCGCCCTGCCGGTCCGCGTCACCTGAGCGCCGGACGACGCCCGGGCCTCAACCTTTCTGGGCACGAGCGGCACGGCGGCGAGGCGCACTCCAGGGAGCAGGCGCTCCACCGGTGTCCACCCGTCGAGGGTGAGCAGTGGATGGTTTGCCGTCGCACGGACGCTCCGCCCGGAAGCAAGCGTGATCTCGAACACGGGCTTCGTGCCCGTGCTCCAGGCCTCCGCGAGCACGGCGGGCACGAGGCGGCAGTCTTCGTCCAGGGACCAGATCGCGACGTTGCGCTCGCCGCTCTCGGCAAGCTCGCGGATCGTCGACTCGACGCCGGAGTCGGCGCGACGGACGACTGTGTCCCCTGCGAGGCACTCTCGCAGGTCGGCGAGCATCGGCCGCTTGTCGGCCCGGGTCTCGAGGCCGCGCGACAGCTGGCTCAGCGCGACGACGGGAATCTTCAACTCGCGAGCGAGGATCTTGAGGCCGCGCGAGATCTCGGAGATCTCGACCTGCCGGCTCTCGGCTGTCGCCCGTCCGGTCATGAGCTGGAGGTAGTCGACGATCACGAGACCAAGTCCCCCTTCTGCGCTCTTCATCCGGCGCGCCTTTGCACGGATGTCCATGACGGTGAGGTTCGGGTTGTCGTCGATGTAGAGCGGCGCCGTGCCGATGCGCCCGATGGCCGACGAGATCTTCGACCAGTCGCTGTCGGCGAGCTTCCCGTTGCGGACGCGGCCTGCGTCGACACGGGCCTCGGAGCACAACACCCGCTGCGCCAGCTCCATGTGGCTCATCTCGAGCGAGAAGAACAGCACCGGGACGTTCGCCCGTGCCGCTGCGTGAGCCGCCATGCCGAGCCCGAACGCCGTCTTCCCCATGGACGGACGAGCACCGACGACGACCAGGTTGGAGGGCTGGAGCCCGTAGAGGTGCTCGTCGAGGTCTTGATAGCCCGTCGGCACACCCGTGATCGACTCACCGCGCTCGAAGAGGTACTCGATCTGGTCGAGGCTCTCGGTCAGAAGCTCCTTGAGCGCGCGCACCGTGTCGCTCGAGCGGCGCTGCGCGACCTCGAACACCATCGCCTCGGCCTGGTCGAGCGCAGCCGTGACATCCGCCGGGAGCTCGTAGCCGAGGTCGGCTATCTCGTAGGCGACGCCGATGAGGCGTCGCAGCATGGCGTGCTCCTGCACGATCCGGGCGTACCGTCCGGAGCTCGAGATGGCCGGCGTGTTGCCCTGGAGTCCGACGAGCGTCGCCGTGCCTCCGGCAGCGTCGAGCGTCCCCGAGCGGCGCATCTCCTCTGCCACCGTGACGGCGTCCGCTGGCTCGCCCCGTGCGTAGAGCATGGTGACAGCGTCGAAGACGTGTCCGTGCGACGGCTTGTAGAAGTCATCAGCCGAGACGTGCTCGACGGCGACCGCGATGGCGTCGCGCGAGAGCAGCATCGCTCCGAGCAACGACTCCTCTGCCTCGAAGCTGTGCGGCGGGACACGGCCGGCGACCGTGGTCGGGTTCGGGGCCGATCCTGAGCCGGCTCGACCGCGTGGTCCGCCGGCGGATGACCGGCGCGAGGCCGCGTTAGGGAGGGGTTGTACGGAAGCCATCAGTGGCTCTCAGGATGGCCGACCCGGCCTGGGGATCGTAAGACAGAGAAAGCTGTGGACTGTCTCCGCGAACTTGTGGACACAGGTGTGGATACCTGCTTGCCACTGTGGACCATCTCGCCGCTCGAACATGTGTGCGACGGTACGACACGGGTGCGCGCCGGCCGGAGGCGCGCAGTGCGTCAGGCGGAGACGACCTCGACGGTGACCTGGAACTGCACCTCCGGATGCAGCCGTACCGCCACCTCGTGGGTGCCGAGGCTCTTGATCGGCTCGCTCGTGACGACCCGGTGCCGGTCGAGCTCGATGCCAGCCTGGTGCTGCACGGCGTCGACCACGTCCTGGGTCGTGACCGAGCCGAACAACCTTCCCTCCGCGCCGGCGCGTGCCGGAATCGTGATGACCATCGGCACCAGCTTGCGCGCGATCATCTCGGCGCCCTCGCGGTCCTTTGCGTCCCTCATGTCGCGGGCACGCCGCATGGCGTTGGCCTGGTGCGCGATCCCCTGGGTGGCCGGGATGGCGAGGCCCTGGGGGATCAGGTAGTTCCTCGCGTAGCCGTCGGTGACCTCAAGGATGTCGCCGCGCTTGCCGACGCGGTCGAGATCGCCCCGCAGAACGACCTTCATGACTCCTCCACGTCGCCGGCAGCCACGAGCTCGTCGTCGTCGGCACCCTCGAACTCGTCCTCGATGTCGGGTAGCTCGCCCTCGAGCGTCGACTCCCCGCCGCCCTCGGGAACGGCGGCGGCGGCGTCCGCAGGGCGACCGCGGCCGGGGCCGCGCGGGCTCGGGCGGTCGCTCGTCGTGCGCTGTGTGTACGGCAGCAGGGCGAGCTCGCGCGCCGTCTTGATCGCGAGCGCCACGGCGCGCTGGTGCTGGGCGCAGTTGCCCGACACCCGGCGCGCCCGGATCTTGCCGCGGTCCGACATGAACTTCCGCAGCAGGCTGATGTCCTTGTAGTCCACCCAGGAGACGTGCTCCTTGCAGAAGATGCACACCTTCTTCTTGCCACGGCGGACGTTGTCCTTCGGGGAGCGGCGCGTGGACCGCTCCCGATCGTTGTTCCTCCCCATCAGAAAGGCTCCTCGTCGTAATTTGCGTAGCTCGGCGCCGCCTCGGGCTCGTTGCGCGGCGCACTCGCAGGCGCGCCACCGGGGCGAGCAGCTTGAGCGTCGCGGCGCTCGTTCTTCTCCACCTGTGCGCTCGCCCAGCGAAGGCTCGGCCCGACCTCGTCGGCGACGATCTCGACCTTCGAGCGCTTCTCGCCGTCCTGGGTCTCCCAGCTCCTCTGCTCCAGGCGACCCGTGACGATGACACGGGTGCCCTTGTGGAGGCTCGCGGCGGCGTTCTCGGCGAGCTCACGCCAGCAGACGATGTCGAAGAACGACGTCGCCTCCTCCCACTCCTGGGTCTGGCGGTTCTGCCAGCGGCGGTTCACGGCAAGGCCGAAGGACGCCGTCGGCTGGCCGCTCGGCGTGAAGCGGAGCTCGATCTCCCGCGTGACGTTGCCGATCACGGTGATGGTGTTTCCGTTGGACATGGTCTGTCTCTCCAGTCTCGGTCAGCTGGCTTCCGGTGCGGCCGCCGCATCCGGAGCGGGCGTCGCCGCCGGGCGCCTCGGGCGGCGACCGACTGCATGCTCGGGTTGGCGGATGACCTTGTGGCGCAGCACTGCGTCTTCCAGTGCGAGCTGGCGGTGCACCTCGGCGAGGACGTCCGGTTCGGCTGTCGCCTCGATCAGGACGTAGTAACCCTCCGTCCGGTGCTTCAGCTCGTACGCAAAGGTTCGGCGTCCCCAGTAGTCGACCGCCCCGGGCGTGCCGCCCCGGCTCTTCACGGTCTCGAGCACGCGATCCACCTTCGAGCGGATGTCGGCCTCCTCGAGGTCGACGTCGAAGATGACCATGACTTCGTATGGCCGCACTGCGGCCTCACCTCCTTCGGACCCGGCCCGCAGGCTCGGGGCCCCGGTGCCGGGGCAGGGGCGGACAAGTTGTTCCTGGTCATGGTAGCGGACGCCAGCGGCACTCGATGACGCCGGATCCCACTCTCGGAATGCACCTCGGCAGTGTGGCAGAGGGGTGTGTCGAGCGGTGTCAGCCGGAGTGGCCGCCCTGCGAGAGCGCTCCCCGCAGCTCCGCAGAGCCGTGATACGCCTCGTCGTCGGAGGGGAACGCGCCGGACCGCACGTCGGCGCAGTAGCGGCCGACGGCATCGACCACCGCATCGCCGAGCTCGGCGTACCGCCGGACGAATTTCGGGCGGGACCGCTTCGACATGCCGAGGAGATCGTGGAGCACGAGCACCTGTCCGTCGCAGGCGGGACCGGCACCGATTCCGATCGTCGGGACGTCGATCGCCTCCGTCACACGCTCGGCCAGCACCTCCGGCACGCCTTCGAGCACGATCGCCATGCAGCCGGCCTCCGCCAGCAGCTCGGCATCGTGGATGAGCGTCTTCGCCGCGTCGACCTGGCGCCCTTGCACCCGGTAGCCGCCCATGGCATGCACCGACTGAGGTGTCAGGCCGAGGTGGCCCATCACCGGGATCTCGGCGGCGATGATCGCCTCCACGGCCGGCAGTCGGAGGCTGCCTCCTTCGAGCTTCACCGCCCCGGCTCCCGCGCGGATGAGCGCGGCGGCGTTCCGCACGGCGTCGTATGGGTCGAGGTGGTAGCTCATCCACGGCATGTCGCCGATCACGAGCGCACGCGGACGGGCTCTCGCCACGGCGGCGACATGGTGAGTCATGACTTTGATGTCGACCTGGAGCGTGTCGTCGTAGCCGAGCACGATCTCGGCGAGCGTGTCACCGACGAGGATGAGGTCGACGCCGGCCGCATCGACGTAGCGCGCGAACGGCTCGTCGTACGCCGTGATCATGACGATCGGCGGGGCGCCGTTGCGCCGCTTCTGCGAGCGGATCCACGGCGCCGTCACGTTCTGGCGCTCTGCATCTGACATGCCTGCCTCCATCCCGTCCAGCGCCTGCGGCTGCCGGCGGTTCGGGTGGCTCAGCGGATGCGGTTGCCCGCGCCGCCTCCCACGGTGAACGTCCTCAACAGGTGGTTCCAGGAGCACTCGGTGCAGACCTCGACCACGTAGCACGTGATGTCGGCGCGCGAACCGCCTAGGGAGCCGAGGTCGCCCTGTGCGAGCGCCCGGCCCTGGGCGGGCAACCGCGGCCCGAAGGCGAACCACACGTGCACGAGGTTCGCCTCCTCACACACCGGGCACTCCGTCGTCGTCTCACGGCCGAGGTTGCGCGCGACGCGAAGCAGCTCGGGCTGCGCGTCGCAGATGTCAGGGCGCCCGAGGCGCCCCCGCCGAAACTCGCGCAGTGTCGACTCACGGACCAGCCGGTACTCGATGCCGCCGGCGCGGGGTGGCCCTCCTGCTCCCCAGTACCTCTGTGAACCGCTCCGTGCGTCCGGCACCGAGCAGAGGGTAGTGCCGACCCGCCAGGGGCGTGCGGAGGGGTCGACCGACGGAAGCCGGCCACCGGCCGCGAACCGGTGGCCTCAACGGGCCGAGTGCGGGAGCGGGATCCGGCTGCGCCACACGAGCCACACGATGAACGAAGCGGGGATGAGCAGTCCCGCCTCGGCGACGAGGAACACACTGCCGCTCTTCAGCGACATGGAGCTCGCGATGAAAAGGCTCGTGTCCCAGATGACGTGGACGACGATGAACGGGAGGAGCCGCCGGTACCGGCGGTAGAGCACGACGGAAACCGTCGCCCAGGCGAGGATGGGGAGCACGCCCCATCCGTAATAGAGGTGATAGGAGCCGCGTACGGCCACCGCGATGGCGACGACGGCCCAACCCGGCACCTTCAGCTGCTCGAGGCGCCGAACGAGGAAGCCGAGCACGACGATCTCCTCGACGATCCCCGAGGTGACAGCGGTGAAGATGTCGAGGACGAGGAAGTAGCCGGGCGAACCGCTCGTCGATGGGGTGACACCGTGCACGCCCACCGCCCGCAGCAGGATGCCTCCCCCGTAGATGGGGATCAGCTCGCAGAACACGAACACGACGATGACGAGCGCAAGGTCGCCTCGGAGCCGGCGAAGGTCGAGACCGAGCGCCGCGAGACCCCCTTCGCCCCCGCGACCGGACGAGGGCTGTCGTGCCGCCTCCCGTGACGCGCCGAAAGGGCCTTCCATCGACAGCAGGTACGCCACGAGGCCGGCCGCCGCGAACGGCACCAGGATCAGCACGAGCTCGAGCCCGAAGGACGCCGGGGCGTGGCCCTTGATGAGAACGGGAGTCCGCTGTCCCGGCCCGTTGCCGACTGCGGCATTGACGAGATCGATCACGGCGCTCACCGCGTACGGCAGCGGGAACACGGCGAGGACGAGAAGGAGCTCGACGACCATCCGACGCCGCTGATCGGTAGGCACGGGATCCGGCGGAGGGGCGGCAGGCGGTCTCGCAGCCTCCACGAATGCGGCCGGTGGATGGGTGTACGAGGTCCATTGGGCGCCGTCCCACCACCGCCACACCGACTGCCCTGACGGGTCGCGGTACCAACCAGGCACCGGGGCGGCCGGTGGCGGCGAGGCTGGCGGCGAGGGCGGGGCCTGCGACGCTTCCGGCGCCGGTGTCGCGTCGGGCGTGCCGCCGGGACCATTCGCCGGCCGCCCGAGGTCGCTCACCGCCGTGGATCGTAGGCGGCGATCCGGGCCGGCCCAGTCCGGGCGGGCCGTGGGCGGCGCAGTGCGTAGCCAGGCCGAAAAAACGCACCCGATGTATCGCGTCGATATGTCGACGCGATATGATTTTTTGCCATGTTGGAGTTGGCGATCCTCGGGCTCCTGAAGGAGCGGCCGATGCACGGCTATGACCTGCGCAAACGCTTGCGCAGCGGCACCGGCCTGCTCGGGAGCCTCTCGTACGGCTCGCTCTATCCCGCCCTTGCCCGACTCGAGCGGGCGGGCGCCGTGCGCGAGGTCGATCCGTCCGAGGACGCCGGAGCGCAACTCGTTCCCGCCGAGGTGATACCGCTCACCGGCTCGCTCTCGGGTGAGAAGGCCGCGTGGCGCGCTCGCCTCGCGGCAAAGGCCGCCAGCACGCGCGCCGCTGCCCGTTCGGCAGCCGGCACCCGTGGCCGGAAGGTCTACGAGTTGACTCCGATCGGCGAGGAGACCTTCGCTTCACTGCTGAGCGACGACAGCGAGCGCCAAGGAGACGACCGTTCCTTCGTGCTGCGCTGGTCGTTCGCGCGATACCTGCCGAGTGAGGGACGCCTCCGGCTGCTCGAACGCCAACGGCGGCGCCTGGAAGACCGCATCGCTGCCGCGAAGCGCGGCCTGGTCACAGCAGGTGGAGCCGGCACGCTCGATCGGTACGAGCGCCAGATCACCGACCACGCAATCGACTCGTTGAACCGGGATCTCGCCTGGATCGAGTCACTGATCACCATGGAGCTGGCAGCAACCGGTTCGCTGGCACGCAAGACCGAGACGGACGCATCGTGAACGCGCCGACTCATGACTGATGAGAAGGAGATGTCCATGACGGAGAGACCGAAGATCAAGGTCGCCATCGCCGGAGTCGGGAACTGCGCGAGCTCGCTCGTGCAGGGCATCGAGTACTACCGCGGCGCCGACCCAGCCGAGCCGGTCCCCGGCCTGATGCACGTCGAGCTCGGCGGGTACCACGTCGGCGACACCGAGATCGTGGCCGCGTTCGACGTCGACGCCTGCAAGGTCGGCCTCGACCTCGGCAAGGCAATCTTCGCGGGCCACAACAACACCGTCCGTTTCGCCGAGGTGCCGGAGCTCGGCGTCACCGTGAAGCGCGGCCCGACCTTGGACGGCCTCGGCCGCTACTACGAGGACGTCGTCGAGGAGTCCCCGGTCGAGCCGGTCGACGTCGCCGAGGAGCTGCGGCGCGCCGGGGCAGACGTCCTCGTCTCGTACCTGCCGGTCGGCTCGGAGGAGGCACAGAAGTCCTACGCGCAGGCCGCCATCGACGCCAAGGTCGCGTTCGTGAACGCCATCCCGGTGTTCATCGCGAGCAACCCGGAGTGGGCGCGGCGCTTCGAGGAGGCGGGCGTCCCGATCGTGGGAGACGACATCAAGAGCCAGGTTGGCTCCACGATCGTGCACCGCATCCTCACCCGCCTGTTCGAGGACCGCGGCATGGTGCTGGACCGCACCTACCAGCTCAACGTCGGCGGCAACATGGACTTCCGCAACATGCTCGAGCGCGACCGGCTCGAGTCGAAGAAGATCTCGAAGACCCAGGCGGTGACGAGCCAGCTGGACCACTCCCTCGCAGAGGGCAACGTGCACATCGGGCCGTCCGACCACGTGCCCTGGCTCGAGGATCGCAAGTGGGCGTACATCCGGATGGAAGGTCGCAACTTCGGCGACGTGCCGCTCAACCTCGAGCTGAAGCTCGAGGTCTGGGACTCGCCCAACTCGGCGGGCGTCATCATCGACGCCCTCCGCTGCGCCAAGATCGCGCTCGACCGCGGCGTCGGCGGCGCGCTCGTCGGCCCGTCCGCCTACTTCATGAAGTCGCCGCCTGTCCAGTACCGGGACGAGGAGGCGAGGGAGATGGTCGAACGTTTCGCCGTAGGCGACTCCTGAGGCAAGTGTCCGGCCGGCGATCGGCCGGCTCGTCAGGCTCCACGCGCCTCCCACCATGCGCGCAGGCGCCTGCGTGCCTCGTCCTCGCCCACCAGTCCCTCTTCGAGCCTCATCTTCATCAAGAAGTCGATGGCTTCGCCGACTTCGCGCCCCGGAGGGATGCCGAGCTCGTGCATGACGGCGACGCCGTCGAGCTCGGGACGGATCGCCGCGAGCTCCTCCTTCTCACGTAGCTCGGCGAGGCGCAGCTCGAGCTCGTCGATGCGCTCCGACAGCTCGCGCGCACGAGCGGCGTTGCGCGT
>JAJYGM010000617.1 GCA_021785095.1 Actinomycetes bacterium | reverse complement strand
CACGTGCACCGGATGCCGGCCGCGGCGGAAGTGCGAGATGGCCGCGGCGCAGAGCGCGCCGACACCGATGGGCACCAGCGCGACGCCGGGGACGCCCCGGCCGGCCCGGGCCAGTGCCTCGTCGACCTCCACGAACATGGTGCCGTACCCCTCGGCGACCCATCGCGGGACGTCGACGTCGCCGGGCCCGCTCGTGTCGTTGACGACCAGGCATCGCTCGCCCGCTTCCGCGGCGGCCCGCGCGACCGCGTCGTCGTAGCTGCCAGGGACGACGACGACCGTCGCCCCCTCCGACTCGATGCCGGCGATTCGTGTCTCCGTCGTGCCGGCAGGGACGAAGACGGTGGCGTCGAAGCCGAGCCAGCGCGCCATGCGGGCCACGGCGCGCCCGTGGTTGCCGTCGGTCGCCGCGGCGAGGCGGAGCGGCTGGAGCGGCTCCACGAGGCGGGCGAGCTCGTGGACGTCCGCCCACTCGACGAGCACGTCGTCCGGGCTCCTGGCGGTCCGCTCGGCGAGCCGGATGCGCAGCGCGCGGTAGGTCGCCCAGGAGGCCCCGAGGAGCTTGAAGGCCGGGAGCCCGAAGCGGCCCGCCTCGACCTTCACGAGCAGCTTGCGAACACCGAGGTCCGAGGCGAGGTGGGGGAGAGAGAGGAGCGGCGTGGGCTCGTAGGCGGGCAGCCGGCGGTGGAAGGCGAGGACGGCGGCACCCGAGCCTCCCGATGCGGCCTCCCCAGCCGTGCCGCCCCCAGCCGTGCCGCTTCCAGCCGTGCCGCTTCCAGCCGTGCCGCTTCCAGCCGTGCCGCTTCCAGCCGTGCCGCTTCCAGCCGTGCCGCTTCCAGCCGTGCCGTCGGGGGGCGTCTGGTCCGCCTGGGCGAGAGGGTTGAGGACCGCCCGGAACCCGAAGCTCACGGCGCCCACCCGCTGAACGCGTCGATCATCTGGCCGACGTCGCCCAGCGGGTAGAGGATCGGGCAGGTGCACCCGTGCGCGACGTAGTCCGCCACCCGTGCCCGGGCCTGGTCCGGCGTGCCCGACGCCGTGAGCATGCGGACCACCTCGTCGGGGACGAGCTTCGAGGCCGCCTCCACCTCGTCATGGGTCGCCGGCCAGGTGAGCACCTCGCCCACCGCGTCGAGGAGCGACTGCGGGACGCCGGAGGCACGCATGATGTGGGGCTGCTGCCCGAGGTACTGGGTCACCATGAGCCTCGCCATGTCGAGCGCGGTCTTCTCGTCCTCGTGCACCGAGCAGACCACGAGCTGGGGGCGGTCGAGATCCGCGAGGACCCGGCCGGCTCGCTCGAGGCCGATGGAGAGGTGCTCGAGCGCGCGCTGGTTGTAATCGGGGGAGACGAGGTAATTCAAGACGACGCCGTCGGCGATCTCGCCGGCGAGCTCGAGCATCCTGTCGCCCGTCGCGCCGACGTAGATCGGCACGTCCTTCGGCCGGCGCTCCTGGTAGACGTAGTCGAGCTCGACGCCTGTCAGGTGGACCCACTCACCGTGGAAGGTCACCTTCTCGTTGGCGAGCAGCGCGCGCACCACGGTCACCACCTCGCGCATGACGGTGAGGGGATGCGTCCGGGTGATGCCCACCTTGGCGGCGAGCGGGTCCCACCAGGCGCCGATGCCCAGCACCGCGCGGCCAGGTGCGAGGTCGTCGAGGGTGGAGAAGGTGGCCGCAAGGCGCGCGGGGTTGCGCGACCAGCAGTCCGAGACGCCGGAGCCCACCTTGATGCGCTCGGTCACCGCCGCGTAGGCCGCCAGCGGCACGGTCGCCTCTCGGACGAGCCGGCTCTCCGCCTGCCAGACGGCTTCGAAACCGCGCGACTCCGCGTAGGCGACGTGGCCCATGCCGTCGCGGATGGAGTGCGCGTCCTGCAGGTAGAGCGCGGTTCTCACTCGCCGTCGCCTGCCCCGTCGCGCGCCGGCGTTCCGGTGCGCATCGGCAGCTTCGTTCGCCAGACCCCGTCCGCGTCGTGCAGGGCTGCAGCGACCGCCCCGGCGGTCGGGACGAGCCCGATCTCGCCGACGCCCTTGATCCCGTACGGGGAACGCGGCTGGGGCACCTCGACGAGGAGGACCTCCACGGGCGGGACGTCCTTCGCCCTCAGGATCCCGAGCGACCGGAGCGTCGACTTCGTCGGGAAGCCCCGCTCGTCCGCGGGGAACTCCTCGGTCAGCGCGTAGCCGAGGCCCATGTGCACCGAGCCCTCGACCTGGCCCTCGCAGAGCATCGGGTTCACCGCACGGCCGACGTCGTGCGCGGCGACCACCCGCTCGACCGTGAGCGTGTCACGGTCCATGACGACGAGCTGAGCGGCGTAGCCGAACGCCGAGTGGATCGTCGGGTGCTCCACCTCGCCGATGTGCTGGGTCCAGTCGACGCGGTGCTCTCCGGTGTAGTCGACCCCAGGGGCGCGACCTCCCGCCAACGCCTTGCGGCACGCGTCCGCGACGGCACCCGCGCCCATGAGCGTCCCCCTGCTGCCGGTGGTCTGGCCTTCGCCGAGCTCGCGCGAGGTGTCCACCACCACCTTGACGCGGGCGGGGTCCACGCCGAGCTCTTCGACCGCGACCTGCAACGCCACGGTGTGCACACCCTGGCCCATCTCGGTCCACCCGTGGCGGACCTCGACGGTGCCGTCCTCGCAGAAGCGCACCACCGCCCGGGTCACCTCGCAGAACCCGTTGCCCAGGCCGCTGTTCTTCAGGCCGAGGCCGATGCCCACGGCCTTCCCGCCCGCCCGGGCGGCCTCGTAGCGGTCCGCGAGCGCGTCGAGGCAGCGCTCGGCGCCCGCGCAGCCCTCATCCATCACCTGGCCGGGCCCCCACACGTCGCCGGGGTGGACGACGTTGCGCTTGCGCATCTCGAAGCCGCTCAGGCCTGCCTTCAACGCGAGGCGGTCGATCACCCCTTCCATCGCGAATTGCGCCTGGTTCGCGCCGAAGCCGCGGAAGGCGCCGCACACCGGGTTGTTGGTGCGGACCGCGATCGCCTCCACGTCGACGGCGGGGAGCCGGTACGGCCCGGTCGCATGGCCAGCGGCACGCTCGAGCACCTTCATGCCGACGCTCGCGTACGCGCCGGAGTCGCCCACCATCCGCGCCCTCAGCCCGGTGAGCCGGCCGTCGGCGTCACATCCCGCCCAGTACTCCATGCGGATCGGATGGCGCTTCGCGTGCACGAGGAAGCTCTCCTCGCGCGTGAGCGTGCACTTCACCGGCCGGCGCAGGAGCCAGGCACAGAGCGCCGTCTGGGCCTGGTTGGACATGTCCTCCTTGCCGCCGAACGCGCCGCCGTTCGAGACCAGCTCGACGCTCACGGCGTCGGCGCCGACGCCGAGCACCGAGGCGATCTGGTCGCGGTCGTCCCAGACGCCCTGGCCGCCGGAGAAGACGTGGAGGCCGCCGTCGTCCCTCGGCACCGCCAGGGTGGACTCGGGCTCCAAGAAGGCGTGCTCGACGCGTTGGGTCTCGAAGACCTCATGGACCAGATGGGCGCTCGCCACCAACGCCGCGTCGACGTCGCCGCGGACGTACGCCGAGCACGACAGCACGTTGGACTCCGTGCCCCACACGGCCAGCTCGGGCGAGTCGATCGCCGCGACGGGGTCGGTCAGCGGCCCGAGGTCCCGGTACTCCACCTCGACGAGGGAGGCGGCCGCCCTCGCCTCGAGCCGGCTCTCGGCGACCACGACGGCGAGGACGTCGCCCGCGTACGACGTGCGCCCGCCCACCGGGACGAAGACCGGCCAGTCGCGCTCGATGATCCCGACACGGAGCTCCCCGGGCACGTCGGCCGCGGTGAAGACCGCCACCACGCCGGGTGCCGCGGCCGCGGCCGACGTGGTGATCCCGACGATCTCGGCGCGGGCGTGATCGGTCAAGCGCAGGGCCGCATGGAGCAGGCCGGGCACGCGAAGGTCGTCGACGTACCCGCGATCGCCGAGTGCGAGAGGCTCGGCCTCGTACTTCGCCAGCCGTGCCCCCACGCCGGCGTACGACTGCAACGGCAGCGCAGGGGACGCCCCCTTGGACAGCGCGTCGATCGCGTCGAGGATCTTCACGTAGCCGGTGCAGCGGCAGAGGTGCGCGCCGAGGTGGCGCGCCATGTCCTCGCGCGTGAGGGCGCCGCCTTTCTTGTCGAGCTGCGCCTTGGCGCGCATCACGATGCCGGGGATGCAGAAGCCGCACTGGAGCCCGCCGGCCGCGGCGAACGCGGCGGCGTAGCGGCGGCGCTCTGTCTCCTCCAGCCCCTCGAGCGTGACCACGGTGCGCCCGGCCGCCTTCTCGAGCGGGTACTGGCAGCTCACCTGGACCTTCCCGTCGATCATGACCGTGCAGCAGCCGCACTGGCCCGACGGTGAGCAGCCGTCCTTCGGCGAGGTGATCCCGAGCTCCTCGCGCAGCGCGGAGAGGAGGTGCGGGTGGTCCGCACGGACGGCGACCTCGTCGCCATTGACCGTGAAGACGACGACGTCCCTGTCGACGACGTCCCTGTCGACGACGTCCTGTCCGACGACGTCCTGTCCGACGACGGTCATCGTGCCTCCTCCTCGGGTCGCTCGCAGATCACGCCGTAGACCTCCGGACGCCGGTACCGGGCGAAGTCGAAGAGGGTCTTCTTGTACCGCGCGGTCCAGTCGAGGTCGCACTCGGCGACGACCACCTCGTCTCCGGCGGTGAGCGCCTGCGCCACGACCTGGCCCGACGGCGCGATCACCGCGCTCTGTGCGAGGGAGTCGACACCCTCCTCCAGCCCCCCCTTCGCCGCGGCGACGACCCAGGTGCCGTTCTGGTACGCGCCCGCCTGCATCACGAGGTGGTTGTGGAACGCAGCCAGAGCGTCCTGGGAGGGGTCGGGCGCGTAGTGGATCGGGGTGTTGTAGCCGCAGAGGATCACCTCGACGCCCCGGAGGCCCATCACCCGGTAGGTCTCGGGCCACCGCCGGTCGTTGCAGATCATCATCCCGACGCGCCCTGTGAACGCGTCCCACACCCCGAAGCCGTCGGGCCCGGGCTCGAAGTAGTACCGCTCGAGGTGCTGGAACGGGCGCCACGGCTCGTGCTTCTCGTGGCCGGGGATGTGGACCTTGCGGAACGTGGCGACGGCCGATCCGTCCCGCTCCACGAGCACCGCGCTGTTGTAGCGGTGGCCGTCGGGCGTGAGCTCGGCGTAACCGAGGAAGAAGCCGACGCCGAGGCGGGCCGCCTCCTCGAAGAGCGGTCTCGTCGCCGGTCCCGGCATCTCGGTCTCGAACCAGTGGTCAGCGCCCGAGAGCGGCTCGGTCCACCAGCGCGGGAAGAACGTCGTGAGCGCGAGCTCGGGGTAGACCACGAGCTCGGCTCCCTTCCGGTGCGCGTCGTGCAGCAGCGCGAGCAGCCGGACCACGACCGCGTCGCGCGGCTCGTCGCGCCCGATGGGGCCGAGCTGCGCGGCGGCGACGACGACGCGGCGGCTCACGAGAGGACGTCCTCTTCGGCCAGCCGGTGCAGCACGTGGAGCAGCACGTTGGCGCCTGCCTCGAGGTGCTCGGGGGAGGTGAACTCAGCCGGGTTGTGGCTGATGCCGCCGGCGCTCGGGACGAAGACCATGCCCGCCGGGCACCGTCGCGCCAGCATCTGCGCGTCGTGCCCCGCGCCCGACGGGAGCCGCCGCACCCGGTGGCCGTGTGCGCGCGCGGTCTCCTCCACCAGGCCGACGATCCGTTCGTCGAACTCGACGGGGTCGAAGCGCGCGAGCTGGCGGCGCTCGACCGTCACCCCCTCGTCGCCCGAGATCCGGTCGATCTCGGCGGCCATGCGGCGCTCAGCCTCTGCGAGCATGTCGCCGTCCGTGTTGCGAAGGTCGATGGTGAGGGCGGAGGCGCCGGCGACCACGTTCACGAGACCCGGGCGCAGGTCGAGCTTGCCGACGGTCGCCACCTGCGGCGGGCCGAGGTCGCGAGCGAGCGCCCGGGCCGCGACCGCCGCCTGCGCGGCGGCGAACCCGGCGTCGTGGCGGTACGCCATGGGCGTCGTGCCGGCGTGGTTGAACTGACCGCCGAACCGCACCTCCTGCCAGGAGATCCCCTGGACCCCGGTGACGGCGCCGATCACCTCGCCGTTCGCCTCCAGGACGGGGCCCTGCTCGATGTGGAGCTCGACGTAGGCGTGCGGCACCAGACCCGGGCAGGGGAGGCTCCCCAAGTAGCCGATGCGCGCGAGCTCGTCGCCGAGGCGCGCGCCGTCGATCCCGACGAGGTCGTAGGCCTCCTCCACGCCCATGCCGCCGGCGTAGACGAGGCTCCCGAGCATGTCCGGCGCGAAGCGCGCTCCCTCCTCGTCCGTGAAGAACGCGACGGCCATCGGGCGGCGCGGGAGGACGCCCGCCGCCGCCAGGGTCTCGAGCACCTCGAGGCCTGCGAGCACGCCGAGGTTGCCGTCGTAGATGCCGCCGGTCGCCACCGTGTCGACGTGCGAGCCGCACATGACGGGCGGTCCGGCCTCCCGGCCCTCGCGCACGGCGACGACGTTGCCGATCGCGTCCACCTGCACGTCCAGCCCGAGGTCCCGCATCCAGGTGACCACCAGGTCCCGGCCCTCCCGGTCCTCGTCGGTCAGCGCCAGACGGGCGCACCCCCCGTCCCCGGTGGCACCGATGCGTCCGAGCTCCTCCAGACGGGAGAGGAGTCGCGCGGCGTCTACCGCCAAGTCCACAACACAAACTTGCCTTCTCTTTGACGATCTGTCAAGGTAGGTTGACTGGTTGTCAACCTCTGGCCGTCCGTCACCGTCCGTCACCGATGTCCGGTCGTCGATGTCCGGTCGTCGATCTCCGGCCGTGACCGATGTCCGGTCGTCGATCGCCGGCCATCGACCGCCGTCGATCGCCGTCGATCTCCGGGCGTCATCGATCTCGGGAGGCCGGAGCGGAACAGGCGCAAGGTGAGGTGACCTCGATGTCGGGAGGGAACGGGCAGAGCCCTGCGACGCCGGGAGGGAGCGGGATGCGGCACGTGCGGGTGGAGCTCACCGTGGAGCCGTTCCGCGAGGGAGAGCTGGGCGCGCACGTCACCGCCGCGCTCGAGACGCTGCGCTCGGAGGGCTTCGACCCCGAGGTCGGCCCGTTCGGCAACGCCGTCGAGGGCGAGGCCCGCCCGCTCCTCGAGGCGGTGGCCCGAGCCGCCGCCGCCTCGTTCGACGCCGGGGCCTCGGGGATCACCATGACCGCACGGGCGACTGGCGGAGAGGACGCGGAAGCCTTCCTCGCTGCGGTCCGCCCGATCGTGCGCGCGCTCGGGGGCCGAGTCGTGGCCGCCGAGCGCATGGGCGCCGCCGCCGTCCCTCTCGTATGGAAGGGCCGCGTGGTGGGAGGGCTGGAGCTCCCCTCGCCGCGCGATCTGCGCGAGGGTCTCGCGAGCTTCGTCGCCCAGATCGAGTCGGAGCTCGGGGGGCGGCTCGCGGCGTTGAGCCGGGTCGACAAGCAGCGCGCCGTGCGCATGCTGGACGAGCGCGGAGCCTTCGCCATCCGGAACGCGGTCGACGAGGTGGCCGACGCAATGGGCGTGAGCCGCGTGACCGTCTACAACTACCTGAACGCGACCCGCTCGTCCTCCGACGCCTGAACCGGCGCCTGCAGACCTCAGAGGCGCTCGAACAGCCGACGGGCCTGCTCGGCGGCGCGGGCGCGCACCTCTGCGGGATCGACGCGCGTCGCCGCCCCAGATGCGAGGACCTGGGCTCCGTCGACCCAGACGTCGAGCGCGCGCACCCCCGGCGTGAATGCGAGGCACCACGGGTCGTCGGCCCTGTCGTAGCTCCAGCGCACGCGGTCCGAGCGGGACTCGGGCACGAGCGTCCAGCCTTCCTCGAGCCACGCCCAGGCCTCGACCGGGGTGGTGAAGACGTCGTGCTCGCGCGCCCTGGCATACGCGATCCGGTACTCCTCCAGCATGTCCGCGCCGATGCCGTCGCTGCCGAGCACCACGCGACCTGGCCAGCTGCGCGGACGCGCGTACCCGACGCCGTTGTTCATGTTGGACCGCGCGCAGTGCGCGAGGGTCGTCTCGGCCCACTTCGGGGGAACGGGGCGGGGGAGGTGGACTCCGTGCGCGACGATCCAGTCGTCTGCGACGAGGTGGCCGAGGCGTGCGGGCGCGCCCGCGTCGACCTCGCCTTCTGCCACGTGGACGTGGACACCGGCGCCGAGGTCTCTCGCGAGGCCCGAAGCTGCCTCGAGCGTCTCGTCGGTGCACGTGAAGGCGGCGTGGATGCCCACCATCCCCGCGCCCCCAGCCCGCAGGAACCGTTCGTTCTCCAAGAGCCCCCGGCGCGCGCCGTCGGGCCCGTGCCGGTCGGTGACCCCGTAGCAGCAGCGCACGCGTACGCCGACCTCCGCGCAGGCCTGCGAGATGACGTCCAGGCTCCCCTCGATGGCAGACGGCCCTTCGTGGTGGTCGACGATCGCGGTGGTGCCGCACTCGAGCGCCTCCAACGCGCCAAGCATGGCCGACCACCGGATCATCTCGAGGTCGAGCGCGACGTCCAGGCGCCACCAGATCTGCTCGAGGATCTCCGTGAACGTCGAGGGAGTGAGCGGCGGCGCCGGCATCCCGCGGGCGAGCGTCGAGTAGAGGTGATGGTGCCCGCAGACGAGGCCGGGCGTCGTGTCGCCCACCCGAGCAGCCTGGCCGAGCCCCGGCCGGCTGTCAACAAGCGGGAAACTACAGTCGCCACCGTATGGGCGGCTTCGACGCGCCGGACTGGGTGATCGAGGGCGCTGCCGTCGCGACCGTCGACGCAGCGGGGACGGAGCACGCCGAGGGCCATCTCGTCGTCTCCGGCGGGCGCATCGCCGCGGTGGGCGCGGGGCCTGCGCCCGAATCGGCCGTGCCCGCGGGGGCCCGTCGGGTCGACGCCGCCGGATGCCTCGCCACGCCCGGCTTGGTCAACACCCACCATCACCTCTCGCAGTGGCTGACGCGGGGCATGGCGCCCGACTCCGAGCTGTTCAGCTGGCTGTCCGAGCTCTATCCATGGTGGGCGTGCGTCACAGCAGAGCTCGAGCACGTCGCCGCGCTCGGCGCGCTCTTCGCGCTCGCCACCAGCGGCTGCACGACCACGATGGACCACCAGTACGTGTTCCCCAAGCGTGGCGGCGACCTCCTTGCCGCGGAGATCGAGGCTGCGGCTCTCGTCGGGCTCCGCTTCCACCCCGCGCGAGGGTCGATGGACCTCGGCCAGTCTGCGGGAGGCCTGCCGCCCGACGACGTCGTCGAGGACACCGACGCGGCCCTCGCTGCGACCGACGACGCGATCTCTCGGTGGCACGACGCGTCACCGGGCGCGATGGTGCGCGTCACGGTCGCGCCGTGCTCGCCCTTCTCGGTGACGAAGGAGCTCATGGTCGGTGCCGCCGAGCTCGCGCGTACGCGCGGCGTCCGGCTCCATACCCACCTCGCTGAGACGACCGACGAGGACGCGTACTGCGCGGAGCGTCTCGGCTGCACGCCGGCGCAGTACGCAGAGTCGCTCGGATGGCTCGGTGCCGACGTCTGGGTCGCGCACGGCGTCCACCTGGACGAGAGGTCGTGCGCGATGTTGGGCGCGACGGGCACCGGGGTCGCGCACTGCCCGAGCTCGAACGGGCGCCTCGGCGCCGGCTCGGCGCCCGTGCCCGAGCTCCTCGCCGCCGGGGTCCCGGTCGGTCTCGGGGTGGACGGCTCCGCGTCCAACGAGTCGGGAGAGCTCTGGAACGAGCTGCGCGGGGCGCTGTTCACCGCGAGAGCGCGCGCCGGCGCCCGCGCACTCGGTACCCGGGAGGTGCTCAGGATGGCGACGATGACAGGGGCACGTTGCCTGGGGCGCGAGGACGAGCTCGGCTCGCTCGAGGTGGGCAAGCTCGCGGACGTCGCGCTCTGGCGCGTCGACACCGTCTCCAATGCGGGGATCGAGGACCCCGTCGCCGCGCTGACCCTCGGTGCCCGCCCGCCGCTGTCGCTCGTGCTCGTCGGGGGACGAGCGGTGGTGAAAGACGGCGAGCTCGTCACGGTGGACGCGTCCTTCGTCGCCCGGGAGGTGGCGGGCGCCGTGCGGCGCCTCCGCGAGCGTCGCGTGGCGGCGCGCTGACCCCCACCGTCACGCGGGCGTGGCCGGCGCGCTGACCCCCACCGTCACGCGGGCGTGGCCGGCGGTTGACACCTCGGGCCGGCGCCCGACACAGTGAGGCGCCGAAGAGGCGGCGCGCACGAAAGGGGAGCGCAGTGGACGACTTCATCCGTCGGTTGCCGAAGTGCGAGCTCCACCTTCACCTCGAAGGCACCCTGGAGCCGGCGATGGCGAGCGCCTTCGCCGGACGTCACGGGACGGGCGAGCCCGACCTCCTCGAGGCGCGTCCGGGCACCTTCTCGGGGTTGTCGGACTTCCTCGCCGCGTACTACGCCGCGATGAAGGGGCTGCAGACCGAGGCGGACTTCTACGAGCTCACGAGCGCGTACCTCGAGACGGCCCGTCACCAGGGGGTCGTCTACGCCGAGCTGT
>JAJYGM010000244.1 GCA_021785095.1 Actinomycetes bacterium | reverse complement strand
TGCCAGGGACGGCGAGGCGAACCCAAGGAAACCCGCCGAGATCTGGGTGTCGAAGATCTGCTTCGGCAGGGCCCCGCACGACCGCTCGAGGACCTCGAGGTCCTGATCGGCCGCGTGCAGCACCGCCACTGCCTGACTGTCAAAGAGCGAGGCGAAGGAGGTCATGTCGACGGCGAGCGGGTCGACGAGGGCGATGCCTCCAGACCACGCGATCTGGACAAGGGCCAGCTGGGGGAAGTAGGTACGCTCGCGGTGGAATTCGGTGTCGATCGCGTACTCGTCGACTCCCGCGAGCACACCAAGCAGCCCCTTGAGCGCGCCCTCCTCGGCGACGAGCTGCCAACTTCCCGCCGCCACGCGTGTAGTCCCAGGCGCGGGTGTCGGCTCATCGGCGCCGCTGGAGCGCCGGAACGGCTCCTTTGCCCGAAACGAACTGGACATCTGGCGTCTCAACCCCCGTAGCTCATTGCCGTATCCTCCATGCGGAGCACCTCGACGTCCTCGCCGCCGTCGGCGAAGCCTGCGTCGACCACCTCACCTACAAAGAGCGTGTGGCTCCCTGTCGCAAGCACGTGACGGACCTCGCAGTCGAGCCAGGCAATCGCGAGAGCGGGAATCGGCGCTCCGGAGAGTCCGTCCCGGTATCCGACACCGCTCAATGTCCCCGCGTCGAGGTCCTCGACAGCGGGCTTCACGAACCGGCGGACCTGGCTGCGCTGCTCACGCGAGACAAGGCTCAGGGTGAAGCACCGGCCGGACATCACCAGCTCGTGAGTAACGGCCGTTCCCTCGATAGCGACGGCGAGAAGCTTCGGGTCCACGGAGACCTGCATCGCCCAGTTGATCGCCATGAGATTCCGCCGCTCGCCGCAACGGCTCCCGAGCACGTAGAGCCCCGACGGCAGCTTCCACAAGACGCGCCGACGCATCCGGTCGTAGGCATCGTGGTCGACACCCGGAGGAAATGGCCCAACCGGGACCCCGCGCTTTGCCACCGCGCTCAACGTAGCCCGAGCCGCCCTCGAGCGGGCGCCGCTCCGTCGCGAGCGCAGGGGACGGTCACGTCGGCCCCTTTGGGATCTTCCAGTGCACCCCGAGGGATCCAATCAGTCTCTCGGCTTTATGCAGATCGGAAATGCCTTTCATGAGGACGGCGAGATCTCTTCGCATCGTCCGCGACCCCAGCGAGGAGATCCGGCTGCAGCTTGTCGCGGCATTCACGATCGCAGTATCGGCGTCGTTGAGGTAGTTCGTCAGGGCCTGGTCAGGGCTGGGCAGAGTCTCATAAGCCGTCCCGACGTCGATGGCAAGGCCCCCACAGATCGTGGTGACCGTCTGCACTGATCCGGCCTTCACCGCCTTGTACACGTCGGCAATGTCGTTCACCACGAGGTCGTTGTCGGAGGCAAAGCTGTTCTGTCTCGCCCACTGCTGCACCCTTGTGGCCGTGGTGCCGGAGTATGGGGAACAGCCCGCGAGCCCGAACGCGACGGCTAGGGCAGCGACGGCGGACAGCAGCCGGCGCGGCCGTCTCACGAGAAGATGAGCACGTGATAGTCGCGCCTCCCACGCCGGATGAGAACGTATCGATCCGCCAGTAGATCGTCCCTCGCGACGAGCGCGGCGCGGTCGTTGCTCCCGCCGCGCCGCACATTGTTGACGTACGCCCCGCCCTGCTCGATCGCCCGGCGCGCCTCGCTCCTCGAGGCACAGAGGCCGCTCACGACGAGCGCCTCGCCGAGATCGAGGCCATCGCCGTCGAGGAGCGAGCGGGCAAGACGTGACGAGGGCGCATCGGCCACGAGATCGGCCAGCAGCGTGGCATCAAGTGCGGCGATCTCCTCGGTGTAGATGGCGCGGGCAGCGCGCTCGGCCCGCAAGGCATCTTCGTCTCCGTGGACGAAGCTACAGACGGAGCGAGCGAGCGCCTGCTGGGCGTCCCGCCTCTCAGGACGAGCTTTGAGCGACTGCTCGAGCTCCTCGATCTCATCGCGAGCAAGGAACGTGAGGCCCCTGAGCATCGTACCCACGTCCGCATCGGGCACCCGGACGAACCACTGGTACATGGCGAAAGGCGAGGTTCTCGCCCGGTCTAGCCAGACGGCCCCCGCTTCGGACTTGCCCATCTTCACTCCGTCGCTGCGCACGAGAAGTGGCCAAGTGAAAGCATGCGCCTCGGCACCTCGCACCTTGCGGATGAGGTCGAGACCCATCGTGATGTTGCCCCACTGGTCGCTTCCTCCCATCTGGAGCCTGCAACCACGGTGGTCGAACAGGTGGAGGTAGTCCGTGGCCTGCAGGAGCATGTAGCTGAACTCGGTGAAGGAGATGCCCTGATCAGGCCTGCCTATCCGAGCCGACACCGACTCCTTCGCGATCATCTGATTGACAGTGAAGTGCTTGCCGACGTCTCGGAGGAAATCGACCAGCGGAAAGGGCACGAGCCACTCTGAGTTGTCGAGCAGCAGAGCCTGGGACTCTCCCCGATCCGGGGAGAAGTCGAGGAGACCCGACAGCTGAGCGCGGATTCCAGCCACGTTCTCGGCGAGCTGCTGGCTCGAGAGAAGCGGGCGCTCGGTGGCCTTGCCCCCCGGGTCGCCGATCAGCCCCGTGCCCCCGCCGGCGAGAGCGATCGGCTGGTGACCGGCGTCCTGCAGGCGGCGCAGCGTCGTGATACCGAGGAGGTTGCCTATGTGCAGGCTGGGGGCTGTCGGATCAAAGCCTACGTAGCCGGCGTGGCGCTCAGCGTCGAGCGCGCGGCGGGCACCGGGGCTCTCCTGCTCGATCAGGCCGCGCCAGGACAGGTCCTCCGACAGCGTTGGCATGCCCAACACCATGCCACGCCCGCAGCAGGGTCTGCGTCACGCCGGGGCCCGGCCACGCCCGCAGCAGGGTCTGCGTCAAGCCGGGGCCCGGCCACGCCCGCAGCAGGGTCTGCGTCAAGGCGCGGACTGTGTCATTCCGCCCGGTTGGCTCCGATCGCGCCCGGCTCGTCCTCACCCGTCGCCGAGACGAAGTCAAGACCGAAACGGCCCTTCACACACAGGTTCCCCGAGGTGACGTCGTGATCGAGCGGAGAGGTCACTCTCACGACCCGGTTGTCCTGCACTCGGACCTCGAGATTGCACCCGACGCCGCAGTAGGGACAGACGGTGCGCGTGACGTGCTGGCGGCTCTCGTCCCACTCCCCGCTAGCTCGAAGGTCATGCTCGGCGGTGAACATGAGGGCGCCAGTCGGGCAGACCGCGACACAGTTGCCACAGTAGACGCAGGCCGAGTCGGGAAGCCCTACGTCGAACTCGGTCGAGATGCGCGCCTCGAAGCCGCGACCTGCGACGGCGATGGCGAAGGTGTTCTGCGCCTCTGCGCCACAGGCCTCGACGCACTTGTAGCAAAGGATGCATCGCGAGTAGTCGCGTACATACTGGGCATTGTCGCGCTTGACCGGCTGCGCCACAGTCGCCGCAGTGGTTCCGTCGCTCGGGTGGTGGTGGCCCGCTCGCGCGCTGTCCCGCTCGCCGGCCAGGCTCGGGCGCATCGGCGGCCCGTGGCGGGAGGGATCGGCACCGTAGCGATCGATCCATTCGGTCACCTCGGGCGCGGCATATGAGAGATCTACCGAGGAGCCGAGCAGCTCGAGGACCATCCGCCTGCTCGTGCGCACCCTCTCTGAGTCGGTCAGCACCTCCATGGCCGGCTCGACCTTGCGAGAGCAGGCCGGAACGAGAGTACGGGCGCCGACGACCTCGACCACACAGACCCTGCAGACGTTCACAGGTGCGAGAGTCTCGAGGTAGCACAGCGTCGGGATGTCGATCCCTGCGGCCGCACACGCCTCGAGGATCGTTGCCCCCTCGTTCACGCGCACGGTCTCGCCGTCGAGGCTCAACTCCACCTGGCGACGCGGCCAGGTCGATCCAGCTGCCGTCATGACACTTCCTCCAAGCTGGCGAGGAGCCCTTTGGCAACGGCCGACTCGATGGCGCTGCTCGCAGTCTGACCGAGCCCGCAGATCGAGGAGTCCCTCATCACGGTCCCGAGGTCGGCGAGCAGCGCTCTCTCAGCCTGGACAGAGCCGAGCGGACGCCGAGACGAGAGTCGCTCCAGCAGCTCCTCCTGGCGCACCGTCCCAACTCGGCACGGGACACACTGGCCACAGGACTCGTCCCGGAAGAACTGGGCGATCCGCTGCAGGATCTGCGCGATGTCGACCGTGTCGTCCATGACCATCACGACGCCCGAGCCGAGCGTGGTGCCCGCGGAGCGCACGGCTTCGAAAGATAGCTCGATGTCCAGCTGCTCCGGCAGGACAAAGCTCCCGGCAGCGCCTCCGAGGAGAACGCTTCTAAGCTCCCGCCCGCCTCGCACGCCCCCGGCAAGATCCAGGAGCTCGCGAAGGGTCGTGCCAAGCGGCACCTCGTAAAGCCCGGGGCTGGAAACGCAGCCCGATACGCAGAACAGGCGAGTGCCGGACGAGGAAGCGGTCCCGATCGAGGCAAACTCCGCGCCACCGATCGAGAGGACCTCGAGCACGCACAGCAGCGTCTCTACGTTGTTGATCCCGGTCGGCTTGCCGAACAGCCCCCGGTCGACAGGAAACGGCGGCTTGTTGCGCGGCTCGGGGCGCAGTCCCTCGATCGAGTTGAACAGCGCGGTCTCCTCGCCGGCGATATAGGCACCGGCACCGCGGCGGATCTCGAGCTCGAACACGTGTCCAGACGACATCACGTCATCGCCCAGGAGCCCGTGCGCCCTCGCCTGGGCTATGGCACCTTCGAGGCGCTCCTCCGCCAACGGGTACTCGCCTCGCAGGTAGACAAAGCCCCTCTCGGCACCCGTCACTACCCCGGCTATGGTCACGGCCTCGACAAGGGCGAACGGGTCGGTCTCGAGGAGCACCCGGTCTTTGAAGGTACCCGGCTCGGACTCGTCGGCGTTAGCGACGAAAAAGTGCGGCCGCACCGGGTTGTGAGCGACGGCAGACCACTTCGCCGCAGTCGGGAAGGCCGCGCCGCCGCGGCCGAGCAGGTTGGCCGCCTTGAGCTCGTTGAGCACGCCCTCCGGCCCGAGGGAGAGCGCCCGCCGCAGGGCCTCATAGCCGCCGGCCGCGCGGTAGGCATCAATAGAGGTCGGGTCCACGACACCGACCCGGCGAAGGAGCCGGAGCGAAGAACGGTCCGAGCTCGCCTGGGGCACGAGCGCGACCGGCAGGGCCATCTCCGCTGCCCGCGAGGCCGGGGCCGGCGCTGGTGCCGACGTGCCGAGCTCTGGGACGGGCGCGACAGATGTCGCCACGCGCTCGAGGGCTGCACCGTCGAACGGTGCGACCGTCGCCCGACCGCCGCCTTCTCCCGAGCGCTGCACGAGGGCGGCCGATCCGTGCTCGCAGTGCCCGAGACAAGGGCTCGGCTTCCAGCTGAGACCGCCCTGCTCCTCGCCCGGAGGGCCGTGAGCGGCTCTGACCGCACCACATGGGTCGCTCCCCGTGCGCGCTATGCAGGCGATGTCGTCGCAGACATGCACTACCACCTGCGACATGGGCTCGAGAGACAGCAGCTCGTATGCGCTCGCCACGCCGAAGGCCTCTGCCGGGGCGATGTCGAGGCGCGCGCAGAGGTAGCCGAGCGCAGCTTTGCTGATCCAGCCCACCTTCTCCTGGAGGCTATGGAGGACCGGCAGCAACAGGTCTCGATGGGCCTCGCGCGCGGCGCGGCCCCCGTAGGCGACGTGACGATCGATCTCAGAGCGCGCTCCCCCCGCCCAACCCGTGGTGGCGGCACCTAGCACTGCGTCGACGGCCGCACGCTCCTCATCTGTCGCGCGCTCGGTAGTCACCCGCAGATCCATCAGCCGACCCTTTCCACGTCATTGGCATGTGCGCGGTCGTTGGCACTTGCGCGGCCGGCCCCGTTACCGCCATTGTCCACAAGTCGCTCGACGCGTATCGCGGTCGCCTTGAACTCGGCCGTCCCTGATTTCGTGTCCCAGGTGTCGAGCGTCAGGACGTTCGTGTCGACCTCGTCCGGGAAGTGAAGCGTCATGAACGCGAGACCAGGCCTGAGCGTGGCTTCCGGGGCGACAGGCGCCTCCACACTGCCGCGACGTGAGCAGACGCGGACTATCTCGCCCTCGCCGAGACCGAGCCTCTCGAAGTCCTCAGGCGAGAGCTCGAGGGTCTCGGGACGGCGAAGCGGCGAGCGGTACCGGCCGGTCTGCACTCCGGTGTTGAACGAGTCGAGCCGGCGACCGGTCGTGAGCCTGATGGGGAACTGCTCGTCGAGCTCGTCGAGAGGAGCCTCGAACTCAACGGGGAAGAACGAAGCAGGTGGCCCGGAACGCGGCTCCTCCCAGAGCCGGCCGTGGAGAAACTGCTGACCGGGGTCGTTCTCGTCGTAGCAGGGCCACTGGATGCCGCCGAGCTCTTCCAGCCGCCGGTAGCTCATGCCGCCATGCATGGGCGAGAGGCTCCGCAGCTCGTCCCAGAGCATTTCTGCCGTCGGATTGCCCCAGTCGTGTCCGAGCCGCTTCGCGAGGGCCGAGATGATCTCGAGATCGTCGCGAGCCCCCGCCGGCGGCTCGAGCGCCTTGCGCACCCTCTGCACCCGGCGCTCGCTCGAGGTGGCAGTTCCCTCGGCCTCGAGGGCACCGACGCTGGCCGGCAGGACGACCGTGGCGAGCTCCGCCGTCCGTGTGAGGAAGATGTCCTGGACAACGAGGTGGTCGAGACCCTCGAGCAGCCGTACCGTCCGCTCCGAATCGGCCTCGGAGCGAGCGGGGTTCTCCCCGATCACATAGAGGCTGGATATCGCGCCCATCTCCATCGCGTCGAACATCTGCGAAAGGTGCCATCCTGCCGGCGAAGGGATCTTCACTCCCCAGCTCTTCTCGAAGCGGGCACGGGCACTCTCGTCGCTCTCGACGTCCTGGAAACCCGGCAGCTTGTTGGGGATGGCCCCCATGTCCCCGCCGCCCTGGACGTTGTTCTGGCCGCGCAGCGGCACGAGGCCGGAGCCGTACCGGCCGACATGGCCCGTCAGAAGCGCGAGGTTGCACAGCGCGAGGACGTTGTCGGTGGCGGTGTGGTGCTCGGTGATTCCGAGCGTCCAGCAGATTTGCGCCCTTCCGGCGAGCGCGTAGTCATGGGCGAGCTTCTTGATCACCTCGGCCGGCACCCTGGTCACGCGCTCGGCCTCGGCCAGGGTGTAGGGCTCGACCGAAGCGGCGTAGCTCGCAAACCCGGCAGTGGCCCGGCCGATGAACTCTCGATTCGCTAGACCGGCGTGGATGATCTCGCGCGCGATCGCGTTCGCGAGGGCGATGTCGCTGCCGACGTCTATGCCGAGCCAGGTGTCAGCCCACTGCGCCGACGTCGTCCGCCTCGGGTCGACCGCGTACAGCTTGGCCCCGCGGCGAACCCCCTTCAGCAGGTGGTGGAAGAAGATGGGGTGTGCCTCGCGGGCATTGGAGCCCCACAAGATGACGAGATCGGTCTCCTCGACCTCTCTGTAGGAGCTCGTGCCCCCGCCCGCACCAAAGACTGCCGCCAGACCGGCGACGCTGGGAGCGTGTCAGGTGCGGTTGCAGCTGTCGACGTTGTTGCTGCCCATCACCACCCGGGTGAACTTCTGGGCTAGATAGTTCATCTCGTTGGTGGCCTTGGAGCAGCTGAACATCCCGAAGGCACTGCCGGCAGAAAGCGTCCGCGCAAATCCGGCGGCCGCGGCGTCGAGCGCCTCGTCCCAGGAAACCGGGCGGAGCTTGCCGGCCTCGCGCACCATCGGTTGGGTCAAACGGGCATTCTGCTTGGCCATGTCGGATGTCCTTCTCGATCTAGCTCTCAGATAGCGGGCGAACCACCAGCTGCCGTGATCCTAGCGGCCCGCTCCACGGTCGGCCGCCCGGCCGCGGACAGCAGGCAGGCGAGCTCAAGGCGCCGAGCCTTCGAGCGCCCCTCTCACAGCTGACTCGATCTCACTGTGAAGGGCGACGTTGGCCCTGCGGTCCCCGTGCACGACCACGAAAGCCGGCAGAGCGCTCGCCGCCGCGGCTGTTGAGCTCGCGTCCAGCGCGCCCACGAGCTCGCCGGCGCTCGACAGCTCTGTGACCTCGTAGCCGCAGGCGCGCACGAAGTCGGCGACGCGGGGGAGCTGGGGCGTCCCGAAGAGCAGCTCGAACTCCGCCTCTGCGAGCTCGCCGGCTTGCGGGAGGAAATTGAAGATGCCGCCGCCGCCGTTGTCGAGCACGACCACCACGGCGTCCATAGACGGCCCGCGCCCAGCAGGTCGAACGAGCCCAGAGGCGTCGTGCAGAACCGCCAGATCTCCGACGAGCCCGAAGACCTGCTTCTCCGATCTCGCGGCGGCTACTCCGAGCACTGTCGACACGACGCCGTCGATGCCGTTGGCGCCACGGTTGGCAAGCACGCGAGGAGGCGTCGGCCGCGGCCGCCCGAACCACTCGAGATCCCGTACAGGCATCGAGGACGAGGCGACGATGCATCCATCTGGCGGCACATATCGGTACAGAGCCCGGGCAACTCCTGGCTCGGTGACCTCGGCGTGAGCGGACAGTACCCCGTCGATCGCCCGCTGGGCGGCTTCCTCGGCCTCGGCCCACCGCTTCATCCATGGCCCCACCTCCCGAGCACCACCCCCGCTGGCCGATCGGTGCCAAGGGGCCGATCGGTGCCAAGGGGCCGATCGGTGCCAAGGGGCCGGCGGGAGGGCGCGGGCGAGCACCGCGACGTCCCTTCCAGGATCTCGCCAGGTCCAGTGAGGATCGAGCGCGATGTGGAGCGCACCGTGGCCGGCGGACTTGGAGATCCAACCAGCCACCACCTTGGATGCCCACGGCTCGCCGAAGCTGAGCACGACCTCGGGAGTCATCTCGTGTGCGAAGGCCTCGACCCGCAAGAGCGCGTCGGCGGCGCCGATGACGTTGCGGTCCGCGCTCCGGCATCGAGAGCGCGGGTCCGCGAGAACCGGCCAGCCGAGCTCACAGGCAAGAGCCGCGACGTCGCCGGCCACCTCGTCCGCCCCGGCCCCCGCGACGATCACACCTCGCGCTCCCGGCCGGAGACCCTCGGCTATCTCGCTGGCAAGCTCGGTAGCGCCGGCGCCCGGAGGGACGACCCGGTGCCACGACCCTTGCGGGGCGCGCGCGGCCGGGAGCTCACCTGGCCGCCCGAGGAGCGGCTCTCGAAACGCCAGGTTCAAGTGGACCGGGCCCGGCCCGAGCGGACCGTCGCGCGCCTCGGCAACCGCACGACTGGCAAGAGATCTCCAGCTGTCACGGGCGGCCTCGTCAGGCACACCAGGCTCGGCGAAGAAGCGGACGGCTCGGCCGAACAAGCGGGTCTGGTCAATCGTCTGCGGCGCCCCGACGTCGTGGAGCTCCGGCGGGCGATCCGCGGTGCAGACGATGAGAGGCACCCGCGCGTGGTGCGCCTCGACCACCGCGGCGTGCAGCTCTGCTGCCGCGGTGCCGCTCGTGGTGAGCACGACGGTGGGACGGCGAGTCGCCAATGCCAGCCCGATCCCGAAGAAACCCGCCCCTCTTTCGTCCAACCGGACGCTCACCTGGAGACCGCCGTGACGCACGAGGGCAAGAGCGAGTGGGGTCGATCTGGACCCGGGACACACCACCGCGTGGGTCACGCCGTTACGGCTCCACTCGTCGACGAGGGTGGCGCAGAACACCGCGGCCGTGTCGGCAGCTACGTTCGACATCCGTGCCTCTTCAACCGCGTGCCGCCCCGCTCCACCGCAACCGCTCCGGTCGGGGCAAGCGGGTCATCCTCGTCCATGGCTTCACCCAGTCCTCCCAGTCCTGGGCGGGCATCGCCGATGACCTCGCGCAGGACCACGAGGTCGTCGTGCCCGACCTGCCGGGCCACGGCAGCTCCCCGCGGGCATCAGGGGACATCGCGCGGGCTGCCGACCAGCTGGCGGAGAGCTGTGGCAAGGGAACCTATGTCGGCTACTCCCTCGGCGGGCGCATCTGCCTGCACCTCGCCCTGCGCCGGCCGATCCTCGCGGAACGGCTCGTGCTCGTGGGCACGACCGCCGGCTTGGAGGATGCCGACGAGCGAGCCGAGCGCCGGCTGGCCGACGAGGCGCTCGCGCTCGCGATCGCGGAGGGCGGTGACGCGGGGCTGGCGGGTTTCGTCGACGAGTGGCTGGCGGGACCGCTCTTTGCTCACCTGAGCGAGAAGCAGGCCGATCGGCCGGCCCGCCTCGTCAACCACGCGGCCGACCTGGCCGGAGCGCTTCGCCACCTCGGGCTTGGAACCCAGCTGCCAATCTGGGAGCAGGTGCGCGGCCTCAACATGGCTGTCCTCGTGGTCGCAGGTGAGCGGGACCCTAAGTTCGTGGCGCTCGGCGAGCGTCTGGCTGGGGCGATCGGGCACAACGCCCTCTTCCTCCTCGTCCCCGGCACCGGGCATGCCGTGCCCTTCGAGCAGCCGCAGGCATTTGCCAACCTCGTACGCTCTTTCGTCGCCGGTGAGGTGTGGCCCCCTCCCCCAGATCCGGTAACGG
>JAJYGM010000762.1 GCA_021785095.1 Actinomycetes bacterium | reverse complement strand
GGGGCCGTCGAGAGTGACGCCCCCTCTTCCGCCGCGTCCCGCCGGGAGCGGCGCACCCGCCAGACTCACCGGCACCGAGCAGCGGGACGCACCGTTCTGCTACAACTGCGGGAACGTCATGCAGCGCGCGGGATCGTGCTACGTCTGCCCGAGTTGCGGGTCGACGAGCGGCTGCTCGTGACGGGAGACAGCGTCCGCACCTCCAGCGACGAGCGATCGCCTATCTCGCCTATGGAGGCGGGGGCTCTTTCACGACCGCGGTCGCCGAGTACTTCCAAGACGAGTCCGGGGCTGGTGTCGGCCCGATCGATGTGACGTTCAACCGCCCGACGGCGACCATGTTCGAAACCCTCTCCGACCTCGTGCTGCTCGACCTGTCGAGCGGGTGGGTGACGAGGGCCGGCGGCAACCAGTCCATCTGCACTGGGCAGCGGGACAGGTCGAGGGCATGGGCCCGCGTGATCTACACGGCGTACGGGAGGAAGGGCAGGGCCCCACAGATGGTTGGGCTCGCCTATCCGTCATCGGTGTGGGGTCCCGGGCGATGCATCGCTCTGTGGGAGACGGGAAGGGCGGCGTTCCCGAGCCGACCGGCTGTGACCCGAGCACTCGCCGATCCTGCATTCGAGCCGGCCGTGGCGAAGGCTGCGCGGGACCTCGGCTCGTACGTCGTCGCCGACCCTTGAGCTGGCGAGCAGCGGAAACTCCTGCTCGGGGAGATTGTAGAAGCTCACGTTCGATGGGAGACTCGAGCGCGCCGCGCACGAAAGGGGAAGTGATCATGTCGCCGACGACGCTTCGCGGAATCGTGGGGACTCCCGTCACCCCGTTCACCTCTGAGAACGAGGTCGACGTGCCGACCATGGAGCGACTCCTGGAATTTCACGTCACGCACGGGTCGGACGCGCTCGCGCTACCCATGCATCTTGGTGAGTCGCTGAACCTCACTGCGGACGAACGTCACACGGTGGCAGAGATGGCGGTGAAGGTGACGGGGGGCAGGATCCCCGTCATCATCAACGTGAGCTTGCCCGGTACGGACCAGGTGGTGGATCTCGCGCGCCACGCCGAGTCGGTGGGTGCCGATGGGGTGGTGGTCGTGACCCCCTACCACTGGCGGCCGAGTGACGACGAGCTGCTCGGACATTTCACGGCGGTTGCCGAGGCGATCGGCATCAGCGTGCTCCTCTACAATTTCCCCGCGCGGCTCGGCGTTGGGATCTCACCCGAGCTCCTGAAGCGGATCGTGGAGCGCTGCCCGAACGTCGTCGGCATGAAGGACGCCTCGTACGACATGCAGGGATTCACCGAGACGATCCGTGTCGTGCGCGAGGTTGCGCCGGACTTCAGCATGTTCACCGGTGTCGACTACCCGCTCGCGGGCATGACGCTCGGCGGGCAGGGGTGCTTCTCGCCGTCGCTTCAGGTCGCGCCTCACCTCATCCGCCGGCTCGTGGACGACTGCCTGGCAGAGAGGTACGTGGACGCGCTGCCGGTCCAACAGAGGATGTCAGCACTGTGGCAGCTGCTGAAGGTCGGCTACCCCGCATCGGTGAAGGCAGCGCTCGACCTGATGGGCCGGGCGGTCGGCGGGGTTCGCCGGCCGATCATGAACGTCGACACGCGGGCCCTCGCCCAGCTCAGGGCAGGTCTCGAAGCCCTCGACCTGTTCGCGACGGAGCCGGTCGGCTGGTGACCTGACCCGCGATCAGGGGCGCGTGGCAGGGCTCTCGGTGCGCGCGGGATCGCGCTCCACCACCGGTCCGAGCACCTGTTCCATCGCGCGTACGAGCTCGGGTTCGAGGTCGACGTCGAGCGCTTTCACGTTCTCCCCGATCTGCCCGGGCCGGGTCGCGCCGACGATGGCCGCGGAGACGTTCGGGTTCGAGAGGACCCATGCGAGCGCGACCGCGGCAGGCGTGTGCCCTGCTGCGCGCGCGAGCGCCGCGAACTCCTGCACGGGCTCCAGGACCTCGTCGACGAGCAGGTCGGCGATGAAGTCGCTGCCGTTGGCCGAGGTGGCGCGCGATCCTGCAGGTGGCGGCTGGCCCGGACGGTACTTGCCGGTCAGCACGCCCTGGGCGAGCGGCGAGAACACGATCTGGCCGATGCCCTCCCGCTCGCAGAGCGGCACGACCTCCGCCTCGATCACCCTCCACAGAAGCGAGTACTGGGGCTGGTTCGAGACCAGCCGGTCGAAGCCCATGTCGTCGGCGATCTGCAAGGCGGACTCGATCTGCTCAGCCGTCCACTCCGACACGCCGACGTAGAGCACCTTCCCCTGCCTCACGAGATCGTCGAAGGCCCGGAGCGTCTCTTCGAGCGGGGTCTCGAAGTCGAAGCGGTGCGCGTGGTAGAGGTCGACGTAGTCGGTCTGGAGACGTCGCAGGGACGCATGGACGGACTCCATGATGTGCTTCCGGGCGAGACCCCGGTCGTTGGGGCCGGGCCCCGTCGGCCAGTACACCTTCGTCGAGATCTCGAGGGACTCGCGCCGCTGTCCCCGAAGGGCGCGGCCGAGCACCTCCTCGGCTCGACCCTGCGCGTAGACGTCGGCCGTGTCGAACGTCGTGATGCCCAGCTCGAGCGCCTCGTTCACGCACGCCCGGGCCGCGTCCTCGTCGATCTGCCCGCCGTGGGTGATCCAGTTGCCGTACGCGAGCGCGGAGACGACGAGCCCGCTGCGTCCGAGGTGCCGGTATTCCACGGGTGCCGAGCGTAACGGGGAACCGCTCGACGTGCTCCCGGGCTCCCTCGGGCCGTCTGCATCGCGGCGCGCGGGGACCTGTTTCCTTAGGCTCTCATCGTGTTCGGTGAGGGAGAAGGCGTCGTCGTGCCGAAGAGCGCAGACGACGGCGCCCGCGACGTGTCAGACGGGGTGGCCGGCGGCGACGTGCCCGGCGACGTGCGCGGCGTCCCAGGAGGCGGCGAGGCCGGAAGCGGGCGGGGCGACTGGCTGCGGGTGTCGCGCTCGCTCGTGATCCCGCTCCACGAGATCAGCTGGCGAGCGACGACGCCGGGCGGCCCGGGCGGCCAGCACGCCAACCGGACGGCGAGCAGGGTGGAGGTCCGCTTCGACGTCGAGCACGCGTCGTCCCTCCGACCCCGCCAGCGCGCCGTCCTTCTCGAACGGCTCGGCCCCGTGGTCAGCGCGACGGCGGGGGACGAGCGCTCCCAGGCGCGGAACCGGCAGCTCGCGCTCGAGCGTCTCGGCGAGAAGCTCGGCGCGGCGCTGCGCGTCCCGCGACGCCGTCGTCCGACCGCGCCAACGGCCGCGTCGCGGGCGCGACGGCTGGAGGAGAAGCGGAGGCGGTCCGACACGAAGCAGGGACGCCGCGCGGCGCGCACCGACGACGAGTGAGCCCGCGGTGCGCGGTGCCCGGACAGCTTCAGATGCGAAGGACGTCGTGGACGGTGGAAAGCGCCGCGCGGACGATCTCGTCGGAGTCCGGTGCCGTGTCCTCCCTGACCCCGACGATCGGCGTGAGCGACGCGTAGCCGGCGGCGACGAGCGCGGCGTCGTCCTCGGGGTCCTCCGACTCGTCGACACGGCCGAGGGTGGGGATCGCGGTCCCGAGCGTGAGGCGGACCTCGCCTTCGTCGAGGCTCCCGCCCCGGGTCGGCCCGCCGGCCCACGAGCTGGTGCTCCCGGTCGCCTGTTTCACGATCCCGGACGTGCTGATCCGCGCGCGGCGGACACCCCGAAGCTCCCGCATCGGGATCGAGGGCACGTTCAGGTTCAGCACCGTCCGCTGGGGCGCGGCACACAGTGCGGGCAGCAGCGCGACGGCGATGGTCGAGGCGGTGGTCCACTGCTCGGGCGGGTGCCCCGCGCGCAGCGAGACCGCGAGACCGCGGAGGCCGAGCTGCGCGCCGGTGAGCGCCGCGCCCACGGTCCCCGAGTGCAGGACCGAGCGCCCGACGTTCACGCCGAGGTTGATCCCCGAGGCCACGATGTCGGGCCGGGGACCGAAGCCCCCCAGGGTCCCGACGAGCACCGCAAGCGCCGGGGGAGCGTCCACCCCGTACGTCGGGACGTCCTCCGCGCCCTCGATCCGGACACGGCGGTAGGAGATGGCCTCACGTTCGTAGACGGTGCCGACCGCGGCGGACGCGCCGCTGTGGTTGGCGAGGGGCGCGACCACGACGATCTCGTGGCGACCATCCTCGTCGTGGCTCCACCGGGCGAGCGCACGGGTGAGGGCCGCGAGACCGGGCGCGTGCACACCGTCGTCGTTCGTGACCAGGACTCGCACGCGCAAGTACGATACCCGCCGGCCTGGACCACCTCAGGGAGGACGTCGCATGTCACAGGGCGCATCGCCCATCTCACCGACGGGGGAGCAGTGGGCGATCGCACACGGCCACCAAGAGGCGGTCGTCGCCGAGGTCGGAGCGACCCTCCGGAGCTACACGCTCGCAGGGCACGACGTCGTCGACGGTTTCGGGCCCTCCGAGTGGAGCCATGCGGGACGCGGCCAGGTGCTGGCACCCTGGCCCAACCGCCTGGGGGACGGCAGGTACGAATGGCGGGGCGTCCAGGCACAGGCGGCGCTGGACGAGCCTGCGCTCGGCAACGCGATCCACGGGCTCGTGCGCTGGCTGCCGTGGCGCCTCGAGGCCAGCGCGCAGAACGTGGTCGTGCTGCGCTGCACGATCCGGCCGACCCCCGGCTACCCCTTCTCGGTGGAGCTCCGCATCGAGTACCGGCTTCGACGTGACGGACTGGTGGTGACGACCCGGGCGACCGGAGCCGGCGACGGGACGGCGCCCTTCGGGATCGGCTTCCACCCGTACCTGCGTGCGGGCTCTGGGGGCGCCGAGACGATCGACGGCGCATCGCTCGTCCTGCCCGCCCGGCGCCGGCTCCTCCTCGACGAGCGCCGCCTGCCGACCGGCGAGGACCAGAGCGTGGCGGGCACCGAGCTGGACTTCACGGCCGGGAGGGTCATCGGGCCGACGCAGCTCGACACGGCGTTCACCGACCTGCGCCGGGGAGCCGACGGCATCGCTCGGGCGGGCCTCGAGGACCCGGCGACGGGCCGGGGTGTCGAGCTGTGGGTCGACGACCGCTTCCGCCACCTCATGTGCTTCACCGGCGACACGATCGAGCCCGAGCGGCGACGGCGTGCCGTGGCGATCGAGCCCATGACCTGCCCGCCCGATGCGTTCCGCTCGGGGAGGGACCTCATCGTGCTCGAGCCCGGGGAGAGCTGGGAGGGGACCTGGGGATTGCATCCCCACTGACGGCGTCGCCCACGCCGGCACGCCGGCGCACCGCCGGCGCACGCACCGACGACGCCGCACGATCGAGTGCCTGTCAGGGTCGCAGCGTCCAACGCAACGCGCCGCAGAACGTGCGCGCGAACGGCACGACCATCATGTCGCCGACCAGGGGCGGCGCGGGGATCCCCAGCTCGTCACGTGCCCAGCGCGGGACGATCGTGAGGGCCGCGGCGACGATGGCGGCGTGGAGGACGCGGTCGCTCGGCCTCCGGGCTGCCCCGCGCAGCAGGAAGTTCCTCGCTTCGATCGCTTGGGGGCCGGCGTAGAGCTCCGGCCGGATGCGCGTGAAGTACGCCTCGACCTCCTCCAGCGTCTCGGGCACCCAGCGGGCGCCGAGCGAGCGGGCGACCACGGCCGTCTCCTGGAGGTAGCGGTCCCGCTCGTCGGGGCGAATGCGCCTCGGCCCGTACCGCTCAGCGGCGGCGAGGAAGCTCGACACCTCCGCGACGTGCACCCACGTCAAGAGCTCGGGGTCGCTGGCGGCGTACCTCCGGCCGTCCGGCGCACGCCCGCGGACGTGCCGGTGGACGTCCCGCACGCTGTCGATGGCCTGCGTCGCCTGCTCGACCGTACCGAACGTCGTCGCGCCGACGAAGCTGGCGGTGCGGCGGAGCCGGCCGATCGGGTCCTCGCGGTAGTTCGAGTGGTCGGCGACCCCCGCCATCGCGAGGGGATGGAGCGTCTGGAGCAGCAGTGCCGCGAGTCCCCCGACCACCATCGAGGGGAGGTCGCCGTGGACCTGGCGCGCCATGCCCCCGGGCGGGAGGAAGGCGTCATCCGCCCGCTCTGCACGCGGCGGCGGGTCCGGGGGGACGCCGAGCGACCGGCGGACGCTCCGGCGGGCATCGGCTCGCACCGGGGCGATTGCCCGAGCCCCCAGGGTGAGCGGCGCTCGGAACACTGCGCTGAGCAGTTGCGACGCGCGAATGTCCCGTTCGCCGGAACAGCTCGCACATTGCGCGTCGCAGTCTTCTCGGGCGCTGTCGGGTTCGGGCACGAGGCGCGAAGTCTAGGCCGCGCTTCGCCGCCCGCACCCTTTGCCGGTGCGAGACGAGGTGGTGGGGCGCGGGACGTCCCCGCGCACGCGTCAGCCAAGGCGGTACGCCGCGAGCGCCGAGGCGAAGAGCACCGACGCCCAGGCCAGGGCGCGCAACCCTCGCTCGAGCGGCGCCAGGAGGCGCTCGCGGTCGAGGTCCATCTGGGAGCCGTCGCCGAGCAGGACCGCGCCTCTCACGCCCACCGCCCGTCGCCGGAGCTGCCGGGCCGGCGTGCTGAGGGAGCGCTGCGCAAGCGAGAGCGCGGTCGCCCCGGCTGCGGCGACCACGCCGCTCCACGAGAGGTCTCCGGCTTGCGCGACATACGCCGTGAGCACCGGAAAAGCGCCCCAGGACAGCGCGAAGCCGAGATCCGTGTGGAACATGCCGTCGAAGAGGTCTGCGTTGTAGGCGACGACGAGCAGAGGTCCGACGACGAGAAACGGGACGAGGACCACGCCGACCCTCAGGACGCCGAAGACTCCGAGGACGAGCGCGCCCGAGAGTCCGGCGACGGACGCAGCGACGAGCACGCGTTCGGGGATGCCCGTCCGAAGAGGACGGCCCTGCAGCTCGTCGTACGCGTGGGCTGCCACGCCGACGGCGCAGAAGAAGGCGATCAGCGTGGCGAGCAGCCGGCTCACGGCGACAGCGGGAGCGAGGCAGGCGCCCACCACGACGTAGGAGAGGTGCCATGCCGTGTACGGGGGATGGAGCAGGGTCCACCAGTCGCGCAGCCGGCCTGGACGCGCCGCGTAGAACGCAGGGCGGGTGCGTCCTTCGGTCACTTCCGTCGACCCCACATCACGAGCCCACCCCCGAGGCTCATTCGTCTCACGGTCACCTCGCCGATCCCGGCGCGATCCCACGCGCCCACCGTCCAGTCGAGGGAGTAGCGACGGTAATGGTTCGTGATGCTCGGGCCGAGAAAGCGCCCGACGCGGTACCAGGGTCTGCCGCCGGCGACGAGGCCTGCGAGAGGCAGAACCGTCCGCGTGTACAGCCACCAGAGCGCTCGCCAGAGCCCTGACTCAGGCACCGAGAACTCGAGGTTCGCGACGACCCCGCCGGGTCGTACCACCCGGGCGAGCTCTGCGAGGGTCGCTTCGGGGTCGTCCACGTACCGGAGCAGGTACGTGAAGCTCAGCGCGTCGACGGACGCGTCGGCCAGGGGCAGCTGCTCTCCTCTTGCGACGGCCAGCGCGACCGTGGTCTGTGTGCCAGGCCGCGACGTCGCGCTCGGGGCTGCGCGCCCGGTGCGCGCTGCGCGTGCCTCCTGCACGTTCAGCCGGCCCCTTCCCGCCATCCCTTCGTCGAGATCGAAGCCGATGACGGCCGCTCCGGTGCGCGCGTGCAATGCCAGTGCGACGCCGGCCGTCCCGGTCGCCACATCGGCGACGAGCCGCGGGTCCCCGGCAGCGACGGCTTCGACCAACGTCGCCCGCCAGCGGCGGTTCTGCCAGAACGACAGCCACTCCGCGAGGCGGTCGTAGCGGTCAGGGAGACCCCGGAACACCCGCAGAGCCACTCGGTTCCCAGCACCCAGTGCCGGCGCGGACCGCACACCGAGACGATTCCACAGATCGAGGTCGGAGACCAGCGAAGTGCTCCCGGTCGGAGAGGGTGAGGCTGCCATAGTGTGCAGGTGGTGCGGACCTCGCTCCCTACGTCGCCAGGGGCTACCGAGACGGTTCCCGACGTGACCGAGCGGCGGGAGGGCGACCTCGAGCGCTCGACCGCCGCACCGTACGACGTCTACCTGTGGAACGACCCGGTCACGTTGATGGAGGTCGTGGTGCGCGTGTTGAAGAGGGTCTTCGGCTACGGGTCGGACAAGGCTGAACTGCTCATGCTGGCGGCGCACCACGAGGGAAAGGTCGTCGTGTGGACCGGTGAACGAGACCGTGCGGTCCGTTACTGCCTCGAGCTCGGCGCGAACGGTCTGCAGACCACGGTCGCGCGAGCCGCGTGACCAGGTCGCGGGCGCGCAGGCCATTCCGACCGTTGGAGAACGGTCGCATCGCGCTCGACCTTCCTCCAGGGGTCCGAGAGCTCATGATCGCCGTTACGGGACGTCTCGAGGAAGCTGGAGCGTCGCCGAGCTCCCCTGGTTTCGCGAGCCTGTTCGGCCGCATCGACGAGAGCGCCGTCGTCGACGATCCGGCCTACGTCCTTGAGCGCCAGCTCGCGGTGGACGAGGTCCTCTCCGTGGGGGCGTAGAGCGCTCGGAAGGACGTGATCGAGCCCGAAGAGGCCGAGGCGTGGCTGAAGGTGCTGGGAATGACCTTGTCGCGCCGCGCCGCGGAGCTCGGGCTTCGCACTGAGGCCGACAGGGCGTCACTTCCAGCCAAGGAAGAGGCGGAGATCCGCGTCGTCTACGCCCTCCAGGTGAGCCTGATCGACGCGATCGACGGGCCTGGCACTGCGTAGGCCACCGCCGCCAGCGCGGCGGGTAGAGTCGTCGTGGAGCGCCGGGAAGCCTGGTCGGCACGGAGTCGTCTTGTCTCGATTCTTGTCGTGCCAGGTGGGAGGTGTCGATGTGCGCTCTACGTTCCGAGCCTCTCGCTCGGGGTCATGGATCTCGAGGTCTTGCTCGAGGCGTCACGCGCAGGTCCGGCTCGCGGGGGGCGCGCGACGGTGACCGCGGCCGGCGCGGCGGCTGTCTTCTTCGCCAGTGCGGCAGCCAGCCTTGGGGCGAGCTGGTTCGTCGTCTCCAGAATCGAGCGGGTGGGGAGCCGCCTTGGCGCGTCCGAAGCGCTCCTGGGCCTGGTCTCGGCGCTCGCGGCGGACGCACCCGAGATCACGTCTTCGGTGAGCGCGCTCTCCCAGCATCATGAAGCGGTAGGCGCGGGGGTCGTGATCGGATCCAACGTGTTCAACCTGGCGGCGCTGCTCGGACTCGGTACCGTCGCCGCCGGCGCCATCGCCCTGCACCGGCGGGTCATCGTGCTCGAAGGAGCGATCGCCGTCTGGGTCGCGCTCACCTGCGCAGTCACCGTCGAAGGGCTCGTCACTCCCTTGGTCGGATCTGGGCTCGTCCTCGTCGTGCTCGTGCCCTACGTGGCGCTCGCCACGCTCGATCGGTCCCGTTGGTGGCTCCGACCGGATCCTTCGCCTCTGCGCAGGTGGCTCTCCCGGGCGATCGTCGAGGAGGAGGCCGAGCTGCGCGCGACCGTCCAGCCGCGCGGGGGGCGGGCGCAGGACGCGCTCGTCGCCGTCGTCGCGCTCGTCGCCGTCGTCGGGGCGAGCGTGCTCATGGAGCGCAGTGCGGTCAGATTGGGGGTCCGACTCCACGTGCCGGAGATCGTCGTCGGCGCGGTGGTCCTTGCGGCCGTGACGAGCGTGCCGAACGCGGTCGCCGCGATCTTCTGGGCGAAGAGCGGGCGGGGGGCGGCGATGCTCAGCACGGGGTTCAACAGCAATGCACTCAACGTCGCGGCCGGATTGTTGCTTCCCGCCGTGTTCCTGGGGACCGGACGCGCGTCGGCCCAGGAGACGCTCGTGGTGGCGTGGTACGTAGGGCTGACGGCCGCCGTCTTGGCGATCGCGTACCGCGGACGAGGGCTCAGCCGGGCTGCCGGCTGGGTCATCATCGGGGCCTACGTCGCCTTCGTCTCGGTCCTGACCACGGTGTCGTAGGGCACGAAGCCTGGCGCCGGCGCTGTCGCCGCGTCGGAACCCTCCTCCGGCTCAGCGACGCCCTCGGGGTCGGACTGCCGGCTCTGATCGAGGCGGCGCGCCCGAAGCCGATGAAGGTGACCCGCAGCGGGGAGGGCACCCGCCTGTGGATCAGTGGGGCCGGAGGTTGTGGCGTGCTGGTCGTTGGTACGGAGCGGCCCGGTGTAGTCGAACTATGGGACTGGACGCTCGGTCCTGGAGATCGGCATGGAAGCGAAGCCCACTCTGCGGGGACCAAGGAGTTGCTGCAGGTCCACCAGGGCACGATCTCGGTCGAGGTCGAAGGCCAGTCGGTGACGCTCCGCGCGGGAGACGCGCTCGCGTTCCCCTGCAGGCGCTGGAACTGGCGCCAAGCACGGCGCACCCAGCTTCGAGAGGACACCACGACGGCACTGTTCATCCTCGACGCGCTGGAGCCGATGACCGACGTGGAGCTTCGGGCCGCTGCCGACGACCTGGTGGTCCACTTCCGCCGACTCGGCTGCGCTCGACGACGCAGAGGGTGAGGTGGAGATCCTCACGGCCCAACTCGCCGCCTTCCAACCCGAGGGCCTCCACGTCACCGTGGCCGCCGACGAACCCCCTTACG
>JAJYGM010000005.1 GCA_021785095.1 Actinomycetes bacterium | reverse complement strand
TCGCCGCCGCAGCGACGGTGCGGGTCGACGTTCGGATCGTCCCGGGTGCCGACCACTTCTACTCGGGCTGCGAGGAGCACGTCGGCCGCCTGGTGGCCGACTGGGTCGACGCTGCGCTGCGGTGAGTTGAACTGGGGTGAGGTGGGGCCGGGAACCGGCGGACGCGGCCGGGAACCCTATTCGCCGCCGTCGAGCTGGGCTCCTCCGGGGCCTGATCCAGCCCCCGCCTCGAGGGTCCTTTCGGCGCGCGCTGCGTAGGGCTCGGCGAACGTCGACACGACCCTCTCCCTGTCCGCACCCGTGCCCAGGAGCAATGCGAGGAGGAGCCGCGCCTTGCGAGCGTCGAGCCACCCTCCGTGGACGACGCCACGAGCCGCCAGGTCCGTCTCGGAGCCGGCGAAGCCGTACGTCGCGCGGAGCAGCTCCCCCCGACGCGTGCTGGAGGCCAGCACCACCGGGATGCGGCCGGCCAGCTCGGTGAGGGGCTCGAGCGCCCCGGGTGGGACGTGGCCCCCGCCGAGGGCCTCGATCACGAGGCCGTCCAGATCTGCCCTCGCGGCACATGCGAGGAGCCGCCCGTCGTCTCCCATCGACATGGACACGAGCCCGACGCACGGTGACGGCCCGTCCGGCCGGGGAAGGAGGAGACGGCCGACCGGGCGCGACACGATGCGAGGTCGCCGCTCGGAGACCCACCCGACCGGGCCCGGGTAGGACGTGAAGGCGCCGGTGCTCGACGTGTGGCTCTTGCGCACGAAACGGGCGGCGTGGACCTCGTCGTTCACGACGACGAGGGTCCCGAGCCCACGGGCGGCCGCGGACGCCGCGACGGCCACCGCGGCGAGAACGTTCGCCGGCCCGTCTGCGCCGGCGACCGTGGGATCGCGCAGCGCGCCGGTGACGACCACCGGCTCGGGCGCGTGGACGAGGAGATCGAGGACGAACGCGGTCTCCTCGATGGTGTCGGTTCCCTGGGTGACGACGACCCCGGCCGCGCCGTCCGCCACCGCCCCCGCGACGACGTCCGCGAGCGAGATCACGTCGTCCAACGAGAGGTGCGCGCCCGGCACCTGGAGGAAGGAGCGAGCCGTCACGTCGGCGACCTCGGCGACCGGCGCCGCCGCCACCAGGTCCGCGGCGGTCAGGCTCGGCGCCACCCCCCCTGGCCCGGCGGCCGCGCTCGCGATGGTGCCCCCCGTGGCGAAGAGCGCGACCTGCGCCCGACCGCCGTGGGCGTCGCCCGGGCTCATCGGGCTCCGGGGCCGGCGACGAACCTGCCCCGGGGCGCGTCCACGAGGAGCGCGCCGTCGCGTGCGACGACCTCGCCGGCCAGCACCGTCCCCACGACCCTCCCCCGCACGCGCCGACCGTCGTAGGGGGTCCATCCCGCCTTGGACCTGACGAGCCCGTGCCCGATGGTCCAGGAGGCCGCGGGGTCGACCAGTGCAAGGTCGGCCGCGGCGCCAATCGCGATGTCGCCCTTTCCCGCCAGCCGGTACCGGCGCGCCGGCGCGGTCGCGTAGGCGGCGACGACCCGTTCGAGCGACGTCCGACCGGTCAGTGCGGCGTCGATCAGGATCGGCGTCGTCGTGTCCAGCCCCGGGAGACCGAACGGCACTTCCCAGATCGAGCCGGCCTTCTGGTCCATGCGGGAGGGAGCGTGGTCCGTCGAGAGATGGTTGACGAGACCGGCGTTGAACGCCGCCCACATCCGCGTCTCGTCGCTGTCGCTCCGCAGGCGCGCGGGGGGCGTGAATTTCCGAAGTCCGGCGAGGGTCGCCACCTCGTCCTCTCGCAGCGTGAGGTACTGGGGACAGGTCTCTGCGACGATCGGAGCTCCGAGCCGTGCGTAGCGTGCGACGTCTTCGAGCACGTCGGGGCTCGACGCGTGGGCGACCGTCACCCTCGCGCCGGTGGAGCGGGCGAGCGTCGCCACCACCGCGACGGCGACCGACTCGGCGTCGCGAGAGCGCCACTCCGGGACGATCCAGCCGTCGCGCCGGCCTGCCGCACGCAGGCGAGCCTCGGCTGCCGCCGTGATGTCGTCGTCCTCGCAGTGCACGAGGCACGTGCCGTCGATGCGGGCGAGCTCGGCGAAGACGGCGGCGAGGAGGTCGGGACGCAGCGCAGGGACTCCGTGGGTCGAGCACGTGAAGATCTTGAAGAAGCTCACGCCCGCCCTCCAGAGCGCGTCGAGCTCGCCGACGCGCTCCGGCCAGACGTGGGCCGCGAGCCCGTAGTCGACGTGGGAGCGCCCCTCGAGGTGCGCCAGCTTCTCCGCGAGCCGCGCCGGCGTGGTGACGGGCCAGGAGTGGGTGTGCTCCACGATGGTCGTGACACCTTGGAGCACGGCCGCGGTCGTGCCCGACGGGAAGTCCTCCCGCCCCCTGTCCCCGGGGTCCATCAGGTGGACGTGGGTGTCGACCATGCCCGGCAGGACGAGCAGCCCCGTGGCGTCGACCACCTGCCGAGCGGGAAGGCCGGGCGCGGCGGCGGGGCAGAGCGCGGCGATCCTCTCGTCTCGGACGTACACGTCGAGCGACGCGCGGCCGTGCGAGGAGACGACCGTGCCACCCCGGACGGCGAGGTCGAACGGCGAGCTCGACGCGGTGCTCATGTGCTCGGGGCGAGCGGTGCCTCTCCCGTCGCCGGCGACGACCGGTCCCCTGGCGCGCGCTTCCTCAGCACGCCGAGCGAAAGCCGGTCGACGCCCAGGTGCTCGGCGACGGGGCGACCGGCACCTTCGGTGTCGCGCACGAATGCCTTGATCTCCCGCTGGGCGCGGGGGTCGTGTCGCACCAAGGCGTCGATCTCCTCCCTCGCCGCCAGCGCCACGGCGTCCGCCCCGGCAACAGCCCTCGTGACGAGGCCCAGCCGTGCGGCCTCCCAGCCGTCGACGCGGGCGGCCGTCGCCGTCAAACGGACCGCCTCACGGCGGCCGACGAGCTGCGGCAGCCATGCGAGCACGACCGTCGGCGCGAGCCCGATCTCCACCTCCGGGAACCAGAACCGTGCGGAGCCGGACGCGACCGACACGTCGCAGAGCGCGGCGAGCCCGGCGCCGAATCCGGCGGCGTCGCCCGACACCTCGGCTACCGAGAAGAGCTCGGATCCCGAGAGCGCCCGGTTCAGCTCCACCAGGACGCGCGCCTCCGCCCGGAGCGCGTCCACGCCGGCGCCGCCGCGGTCTCGCCCGAGGCAGAACGCCCTGCGCGAGGACCGCAGGTGCAGGACACGAGCGCCCTCGGGGGGATCGAGGAGCAGCGAGGTGACGCACCGGCACATGGCCAAGGAGACCAGGTTCTCGTCGTCGCGGTCGAGCGTGACGCGGACGACCGGGCCGTCGAGCTCGACCCGCAACCCGTCCGGGGGCGGCTCCTCCACCGGTGCCTGGGTCAATTCAACCTCGCGTCGTCCCCGCCGTACCAGTCCACGCCGTGCTCGGCGGTCCGGACGGTCACGGATCGCAGGGCGGTGAAGTCGTGGAACGACTCCCACCCTCCCTCGCGACCCACCCCGCTGTCGCGCACTCCGCCCCACGGCGAGGCAGGGTCGAGGCGGTGGTGATCGTTCACCCACACGATCCCATGGGCGAGCGCGCCGGCGACGCGGTGGGCTCGCGCCACGTCACGGGTCCACACGGCCGAGCCGAGGCCGTAGCGAGAGTCGTTCGCCATCGCGACGCCGTCGGCCTCGGTCTCGAAGGGGATGACGACGAGCACGGGACCGAAGATCTCCTCCTGGGCGACGCGCATCTCGTTCGTGACGTTCGTGAGCACCGTGGGCTCGACGAAGAAGCCGCGCTCGAGACCCGGGACGATCGCGGCGTTTCCCCCGGCGGCGACCGTCGCTCCCTCTTCCACGCCGATCCGCACGTAGTCGAGGACGCGATCGCGCGCCCTCGCCGAGATGAGCGGGCCCAGGTCGGTCAGCGGCGACGACGGGTCCCCGAGCCTGAGGGCCTTCGACTGCTCGACCAGGCCGGCCACGAACGCATCGTGGACCTCGCGCTGGACGAGCAGCCGGGTGCCCGCGATGCAGGTCTGGCCCGCGGCGACGAACCCGGCGAACGCGGCCCCGCGAACCGCGTCGGCCAGGTTGGCATCGGCGAAGACGAGCACCGGCGACTTCCCGCCGAGCTCGAGCGTGACCTTGGCGAAGTGCCCGGCCGCGGCGGTCGCCACGGCGCGTCCTGCCTCGGTGCCTCCCGTGAAGGTGATCTTGCGAACGTCGGGGTGCTCGGCGAGCGCCGCGCCGGCCACCGGACCCAGACCCACGACGACGTTCAGCACTCCGGGGGGGATGCCGGAATCGAGCGCGATCTGGCCGAGGAGGAGGGTGGTGAGGGGGGTCTGCTCCGAAGGCTTGAGCACGACCGAGTTGCCCGTCGCCAATGCAGGAGCGAGGGACTTGGAGCCAATCATCAGCGGGTGATTGAACGACGAGAGGATCGCGACCACCCCGAGCGGGAAGCGAGTCGTGTACGAGTGGTACGGGCCGGGGACCGGGATCACGTCGCTGCGCTCGGACAGAAGGAGCGCCGCGTTGTAGCGGAACCACTCCGGCACGCGCGAGACCTGGGCCCTCGTCTCGCGGATCGGCCGCCCGTTGTTGGCGCTCTCGAGGGCGTAGAGCTCCTCCAGTCGGCGCTCCACGCCGTCTGCGAACCTGTTCAGGATGCGTGCACGCTCGCCGCGGGAGGAAGACGACCACGCTCCCTCCTCGAACGCCTCCCGGGCGCCGCAGACCGCCGCGTCGACGTCGGCCCGGCCGGCGCAGGCGACCTCGGCGAACGGCTCTCCGGTTGCCGGATTGGCCACCGGAAGCGTCGCCCCGTCGACGGCGGGCACCTCCCGCCCGTCGATGAGGAGGCCCTTCGACAGCCTGTGGTCACCGAGCACGGCCATCGGCCACCCCCTGTCGTCCGCGTGCTCTCCTGCAGGGGTTCCAATCATTGCACCGGCTGGCTCAGGCGTCCAATGATGATTGCTATTGCGGTGCCGACGGCCAATCAGTACGATTTGGGCGCGCCCTGCGATTTGGGCGCGCCGTACGATTTGGGCGAGCCGCTCGGGCCCACCGGGGGCCGGGTGCGCGACGGAAGCAGGCAGGGGGGCAGACCCGGCATGAGTTGGAGCACGTCGACCCGGAGATGCGCGCAGCGTGCGAGAGGTGCCGGGCAACAGCCCGCCGCTCCTCGGCCCCGCACCGCGCGGCCGCAGACCCTCCGGCTCGAGCCGAGCGGAAAGGTCGGCCCGAGTTGAGCCAGCTGATGCTCGGCGTGGGGTTCGGCCTCGTCACGGCCTCGATCGTGGCGCTGTCGACCGTCGCGATGTCGCTGCAGTTCTCCGTCACCCGCACGATCAACTTCGCCCACGGCGAGCTCATGACCGTGGGCGCCTACGCCGCCTTCCTCGTCGCCAAGAGCACCTCCGACCTCCCGCTGCAGGCCGTCGCCGCCATGGCGGCCGGCGCCGCGCTCGGCTGGGTGCTGAACGTCGCGCTGTTCCAGCCGTTCGTCCGGAGGAACGCGACCAAGCTCGTCATCTTCGTCCTCTCGGTGGCGGCGTCCTTCATCATCCAGAACGTCCTGCAGATCGGCTTCGGCGGCAGCTACGTCGACTACCAGGCCGGGTCGACGACCGCCTACAACGTGGGGCCGTTCCAATGGACGGCGATGGACATCGTCACCATGGCGGTCGCGGTGGTGGTGCTCGTCGCGCTGCACCTCACGATCCGCCGCACGAAGTTCGGAAGGGCCCAGCGTGCGGTCGCCGACGACGTGCTCCTCGCCCGGACGACCGGGGTCGGCGCCAAGCGGATCATCGCCCTCACCTGGCTCCTCGACGGCGCGATCGCAGGGCTCGCCGGGATGCTGCTCGCGGCGCAGGTGGGCAGCTTCACACCGACCCTCGGTTTCGGCTACCTCCTCGTGATCTTCTCGGCTGCGATCGTGGGCGGCATCGGCCAGATGTACGGCGCGATGCTCGGGGCCCTCGTCATCGGCCTCGTGATGGAGGTGAGCGCGGTGTACGTCAACCCCTCCTACAAGGAGTCGATGGCGTTCCTGATCCTCGTCGCGGTGCTCCTCTTCCGCCCCCAGGGCATCGTCACCGCCCTCTCGGAGAGCAACACCTGATGCTCCAGTACACCGTCACCGTGTGCACCGTGGGTGCGATCACCGCCATCCTCGTCCTCGGGGTGAACGTCTCGTGGGGGTGGGTGGGTCAGATCGACCTCGCCTACTACGCCTACGTCGCGATCGGCGCCTACGCGGCAATGGTCCTGGAGCTGCCCAAAGCCCACCCGGCCCCCACCACACCCAACAGCTACATCCTCGGGCTCCACTGGCCGTTCATCCCGTCGGTGCTCGTCGCGACGGCCATCGGAGGGGCGGCCGCGCTCGTGGTGGGGACGATCGCGCTGCGCCGGCTGCGAGGCGACTACATCGCCATCATCACCGCCTGCACCGCCCTCATGCTCACCGCGGTGACCAGCGTGGACAACCATCTGCTGGGTGGCTACATCGGGATCTACGGCCTTGCCGAGCCGCTCAACACCACCTTGCACCTCGGACCCACAGGGTACTCCTACTTCTATCTCGGTCTCTGCATCTTCTGCCTCCTGCTCGCGTACCTGGTGCTCGAGCGCATCTACAAGAGCCCGTTCGGACGCTCGCTGCGGGCGGTCCGGGAGAACGACACGGCGGCCGCGGCGTTCGGTCGGAACCTCTTCTGGCTCCGTCTGCGCGGCTACGCCCTCGGCGGCGCGGTGGGCGCCTTCGGCGGAGCCCTGTTCGCCAACTACCTCCTGGCCTGGAACCCGGCCTCCTGGAGCCTGACCGAGGTCACCCTGCTCATCGCCGGGGTGGTCGTGGGCGGCCAGGCCAACTCGAGAGGCGTCATCATCGGGTCCGTCCTCATCGAGTCGGCGCTTCCGCAGATCTCCCAGCTCTTCCCGCTGCTCACGTCCAACTCGACGATCGGACCTTCGATCGCTTCGATCCTCGGCGCGAGCGGGATCATCCTCATGCTCCGCTTCCGACCGGGTGGCATCCTCCGGGAGCGCAGGGCCGTCGACCGGACGGGTGGCCCAGCGTCGCTCGTCCCCGAGGTCCCCGCCGTGTCCTTCGCACGGCCCACGACAGCGACCGGCGTCGGCGTCGGCACCAGCCGCGAGGTCGAGCGCGATGGATGACGGCACCCCCGCTCCGCTCCTCGAGGTGCGCGGCCTTCGCAAGCACTTCGGTGGGGTGAAGGCCGTCGACGGATGCGACTTCGAAGTCGGCGCGGGGGAGATGGTCGGCCTCATCGGTCCCAACGGAGCGGGGAAGTCGACCGTGGTGGAGCTGCTGAGCGGTTTGCTCAAGCCCGACGCCGGGACGGTGCTGTTCGACGGTCGCGAGATCCAGGGACTCCCGCCGCACCGGATCTTCGCCAGCGGGCTGAGCCGGTGCTTCCAGCTGGCCAAGCCGTGGCCGCGCCTCTCGGTGCTCGAGAACCTGCTCATCGCCATCCCGCCCGAGGGGAAGGACACCATCTGGCGGGCGCTGCTCACGCCGCCGAGCAGGGTGCGAGCCGCCGAGAGGGCTGCACGCGAGCGCGCACTGGCGGTCGCCGAGCAGTACCGCCTCCACCCGCTGCGCAACGACTACGCCTACACCTTGAGCGGCGGCCAGCGACGGCTCTTGGAGTTCGCCCGGATCGCGCTCGCCCGACCCAAGCTCGCCCTCCTCGACGAGCCGATGGCCGGTGTCAACCCGGTCCTCCAGGTGGAGATCGAGCGCGGCATCCGCAACCTCGTCGAGGACGGCACGACGGTCCTCCTCATCGAGCACAACCTCGGTTTCGTGGAGCGCATCTGCGACCGGGTCATCGTGATGGTCGAAGGACGCGTGGCGGCGACCGGCTCGCTGGCCGAGCTGCGCGACAACCCGATCGTGCAGGACGCCTACCTGGGGGTCGTCGGTGCCGCCTGAGCCGCTGAGAGGAAGCCCGGGCTCCAACGGGTCCGTCCCGACGGGACCCACCCTCACCGTCGAGAAGCTGACCGTCGGCTACGGCGGCACGCCGGTGGTCCAGGAGGTGAGCATCCGGGCCAAGCCAGGCGAGCTCACGGCGATCGTCGGGCCCAATGGGGCTGGCAAGTCGACGCTCCTGAAGGGGATCGCCGGGGTGCTGCGCACGACCGGCGGAAGGGTGCTGCTCGGTGAAGACGACATCACCAACGTCGTCCCCGAGCGCCTGGTGCGCCTCGGGATCTCCTACGTGCCGCAGCTCTCGAACGTCTTCCCATCGCTCTCCGTCCTGGAGAACCTCGAGATGGGGTGGTACATCCACCATGGCGACGGCAAGGAGCGCATCGACCAGCTCTGCTCGATGTTCCCCGATCTGCGCTCGTCGCTGCGCCGACCCGCACGGACGCTCTCGGGTGGTCAGCGGATGATGCTCGCCCTCGCCAGGGGGTTGATGCTCGATCCCCAGGTCCTCGTGCTGGACGAACCGACCGCCGGCCTCGCCCCGAAGGTCGTCGACGAGGTATGGGGCCACGTCCTCGAGATCAAGGCCGCCGGCCCGGCCGTCCTCGTCGTCGAGCAGAACACCCGGCGGTCCCTCGGCGACGCGGACTGGGCGTACGTCCTCACGAACGGCCGTAACAACCTCGAGGGACCGGGACCCGAGCTGCTCGAGGACAAGGATCTCATCCAGCTCTACATCGGCGGCGGTTGAGACGGCCTCGGCTGCCAGAGCCGGTGCGGGCGGCACGCCGGGGCTCCGGCGCCGGGCCGACCGCAGACCGACCACCGGCCGACCACCGACCGACCGCAGACCGACCGCAGACCGACCGCAGACCGATTTCCACCGACCGATTTCCACCGACCGATTTCCACCGACTGACCGCAGACCGATTTCCACCGACTGAGTTCCACCGACTGAGTTCCACCAACCACAAAGGGGAAGCCCATGCGTAGGAAAGGCAGCACCACGAGACGAGCCACCGTGCTCGGCGTCGCCGGGGTCTCAGCGCTCGCCCTCATGGGCGTGCTCGGGGCCGGTGGCGCCTACGGCGCGACCGCCCACGGGCGACGCGCCAATTTCACCGGGACGGTCCACTTCACCGCAATGGGACCCCTCACCGGAAGCTACGCGGCGCTCGGCGTCCCGATCGTCCAGGGGACGGAGACGGCTGCGTACCTGATCAACAAGGCCGGGGGCATCCTCGGCAAGAAGCTCGTGGTCGACCCGGTCGACACCAAGGGCGACCCTGCCGACGCCGCCACCGCTCTCGCCGAGGAGGTCGCCCTCAACCACCCCGCCGCGATCATCGGCCCGATCACCCTCGAGATCCACGGCGTCGAGCCGATCTTCACGCGGGACAAGATCCTCGACGGGTGGAACGGCGGCACACCGGCCTTCGACCACAACACGAACAAGTACCTCTGGCGGTGCAACCCGTCCGACTCCCAGCAGGGAGTGGCGATGGCGGGGTACGCCATGCTGAAGGGGTACAAGCGGGCGGCCATGCTCTTCACCTCCGCGGCGGCGTCGCAGAGCTTCGAGCCCCTCATCAGGTCCTCCTTCGTGAGGCTGGGCGGCAAGATCGTGGCGACCAAGTCGATCCAGGCGGGGCTCCCGTCCTACAGCTCGACAATCGAGGCCATCGTGAAAGCGCACCCGCAGGTGGTCTTCACCCAGCTCACACCCCCCACCGCGTCCGCTGTCTTCAAGAACCTGGAGTCCCTCGGCGCCTTGAACAAGTTCAAGTGGGTCGGCACCACATTCATTGCCGGGACAACAGTGGTCCGGGCAATCGGACCGAGCGTGTCGAAGGCGCACATGGTCTCGTTCATCGGGAGCACAGCGCTCAGCGGCGCGTCCGCGCTCTTCCGGTCCACCTACTCGAAGGTGAACCACCACGCGGTCGAGTCCGGCTCCAACTTCGCCTATGACTGCACGATCGACTTCGCCCTGGCGATGGACAAGGCGAAGAGCCTGACATCGACAAAGGTCATCAAGGCGATCGACCAGGTCTCGAACCCCCCGGGGATCAAGGTCACCACCTACGCCCAGGGCGTGAAGCTCCTGAAGGAGGGCAAGAAGATCGACTACACAGGCGTCAGCGGCCCGATGAACTTCAACAAGTACCACAACGTCATCGGCGGCTGGAGCGTCGTGCGCGCGAAGGGGACAGCCAAGGGTCTCATCAGCGTGATCCAGACAATCTCTCCGACCCAGATCACAAAGTTCATCAACGGGAAGCTCTAGGGACCGCAGGGCCTCCCCGCGGGCCTCGCCCGCGGGGAGGCCCCCCGTCTCGGGAGCCTTCGCCGGCCAGCGGACACACGCGCTCCCGGCCACCCGACCACCTGCACAGAGGAGGCAGCAGCGCCGATGAGCACGACACGTGCACGCCCGGGCGACCCCCGCACCGACGGGACGACGGAGAGGGCTGCTGACGACGGCGCCGACGCGCAGGCCCGTCCCGTCGCCGGCGTGATCGGCCTCGGCACGATGGGCGGCGCGATGGCCCGCCACCTCCTCGCTGCCGGGTACGAGGTCGTCGGCTACGACGTCGCCGAGGCGCAGCTCGCCGCGCTCGGCGAGGCGGGC
>JAJYGM010000819.1 GCA_021785095.1 Actinomycetes bacterium | reverse complement strand
CAGTGAGGGCAAGCCCGAGTGGCTACCCGAGCAGCGGAAGGGAGCTTGCGAATGGGATCGTCGAGCTCGACCGAGGAGAGCGGTCCGCCGCGTTGAGGGCACGCTGCCCTGCTGTGGCGGCGTCTCGAGCCGGGACCAGGTCGTGCGGCGTTCGTTTCGGGCCGCGGAGGTCCGGTCGACGACCGGCGAACAGACAGCGGCCTCCCAACATCGTGTCGCTGACCACGACCGGGTCCCGGCGACCACTCACAGCGAAACACGAAGAGCCGGCCGGCAGGCCGGCTCTTCGTCTCGTTGGTGTCCCGGCGAGGGCAAGGCCGGCTGCGAGGCGGACTGCGGAGGAGGGCGAGGCCGGCTGCGAGGCGGACTGCGGAGGAGGGCGAGGCCGGCTGCGAGTCGGGGCGGGTCTCGTCGCACTCAACGGGTCAGGCGCCCGCGCCGTTCTCGGGCGAGACGGTGAAAGGCCGCCGCCACACCAGGACCTCGTAGCCATCGACACCGTAGGCGTGCGCCGGCCGACCGAACGTGGCCGTTGCCGTCGCAAGGCCGACGCCCCCCCATGCAGCACCGGGTTGAAAGACCACGAACGAAAAGTGCTGTCCTGCGTACCATGCGGCGTCGGACTCCCGGTCGTAGCGAACGAGCCGGTTGCCGTGCTCCAGTACCGGTCGGATCCGCACCTTGTCGTTGCTCTCAACGGTGGTGATGCTGGCTGACCAGTACGCGCCGACACCGTTCGTCAGGTCCCGGGCGGCCAGCCAGTTGCCAAGAATTGCGCTCGGCTCAGGCTGTCGGGGAGCCGTGGCGGTGTACGCGAAGCCAGCTGCGAACAACAGGAAGAGCACGGCACCGAGCCCGGCAAGGATCGGTCGTGCGGCATGGATCCGTCGACTCTCCCACGCCCTAGCTACGACCCGTCCTGCAAGGATCGACAGGTAGATCGCGGCTCCGAACAAGTACCGGCCGAACGTCGGCGTGGTGAAGAATGCCAACGCGACGTACGACGCCGCCACACCGATGGCTCCGAGAAGGAGCATGTCGTCCAGGTGCCATCCTGGATCCTGCGATGCCCACCAGCTCGTGGTGCCTTCGTCGGTCGCCGCAGTGCCCGCAACCGCGCCGATGACGAGCCGTACGAGGGTGAGGACGGAGGCGACGATGACAACGACGGCACCGACGACGCGCATGTCCTGCAACCAGCCGGGCATGCCTCCCGTGCCGTAGATCGTGGAATTCAGGCCGATCAGCTCCCCGCCGTACGCGTAAAGGTTCCGCACGTTGTGCCAGGCCTGCGACGCTGACGCAAACGGGTTCGCGCTGCCGATGCTGAACGTGCCGATGGCAACGGCAGCCTGACGGACGATCTCATAAGCGACGCAGGCTCCGACGGCACTGACGAGAGCCGGGAGTCCGGCTCGGACAGAGCGGCGACGGAGCATCGCGACGACAGCAGCGACGCCGATCGGCCCGACGCCGTAGGCGACAGTCTGGAAGTCGCCAAGCAGCCCAAGAGTCAGTGCGATCGTCGCGACGACAACCCCGATGCCCCAGCGTCCTCGCCGGAGGGCGAAGAACGCGATCAGGGAAAGCAGGATCGCGCCGACGTGAAATCCCCCCGCGAAAAAGAAACGAGCGAGGGCATCCACCGGTAGGACGAGAAAGGCGACGACCGTGCACCCGCCCACCACTGCCGCTCCCCTAGAGCGGCCGTCTGCAGCGATGAGTACCCCGAAGAACGCGACGAGCGCGGCGATGACAGCCGGGATGACATCGAGCAGAAAGCCGTGGACGCCCAAGATCGCTACGGCGAGTGCATAGAAGGGAACTTCCGTCGTCCAGAACGAGTCAAGTGACAGCGCCCAGCCGTGGAGGAGAACGTTGCCGTGCGCGACGGAGAGCCCCTCGAGAACCTGCGAAGCTGCATCGGAATTCGGCGCCACGGCACGTACGGCGTCGATGTCCCCCAGCACGGTGGCGGCGACCAGCATCGCGATGGCGAACACCGGGATGCTCCAGCGAGAGGTCCGACGCGACGCGCTGGGCGATGACGAGACATCCAACTGTGTCGCGAAGGGAGCTGTCGACCGTCGAACCAGCGTCACGGCGGCCAACTATACGCATGGGTGTTTCGGGATTCGTCGAAGGTCGTCGGGCGTGACTCGACGGGACCTGTTCGTTCTCAGAGGCGTTTCCTGCGAGGAACAGCCTCGTGCCCGACGGCGAGCGTCGACGCTGAACCGTCGAAGTCATCGGGAGTCGATTTGACGATTACGCCCGATGGCGGCGGCTCTTGGTGCCGGTGCGCGTGCTCGTCACAGCCGCAGCCCGCGGTTCTCACCCCTGGAGCTCCGGGCGCAACGGCCGGAGGCGCCGGCACGTTGCGGCGACGACGTCGAAGACGCTCTGCGTCGTGGCGTGCAGGGCGCGCGCCTCGCCGACCGTGGCGACGAGGCTCAGAGCCTCGACGTGGCCCTTCCTGCCGGCCCAGTGGCGCTCGACGCCCGTGTCGATCCGGCCCGCGATGCACAGGGCCCGAGGCGAGCCCCCGGCCGCGGCAAGGACGCCGCCGACGACCTTCCCGGCAAAGGAGGTCGCGTCGAGCCGTCCCTCGCCGGTGGCGACGAGGTCCGCTGCCGCCACGCGCCGGTCGAGCCCGACGAGGTCGGCGACGAGCGCGATGCCAGGGACGAGACGCGCTCCGAGCGCGGCCAGCCCGCCCGCGAGCCCGCCAGCCGCGCCCGCGCCCTCGAGGCGATCGACGTCGATCCCGAGCTCGTCCCGGTAGCGACGGGCGAGCGCGTCGAGACGAGCCGTCAGCACCTGGACCTGCGCGGGAGTCGCACCCTTCTGTGGCGCGAACGTCTCGGCCGCGAGCCGGAACGGGGTCGTCACGTCGAAGGCGACCACGAGCTCCGGCCCGTCGAACCGGCGCGGCCCGCCCAGCGCCGACAGCGCGCCCCAACCCCCGTCGGTGGTCGCGCTCCCGCCCACGCCGACGACCACGAGCCGGGCACCCGCTTCCCGCGCGGCGAGGACGAGGTCCCCGACGCCGTCGGTGCGCGCCCGCACCGGGTCGTCCCCTCTGGGGACGGGCAGCAGCGCTCGCCCGGCAGCGAGGGCTGCCTCGATCACCGCGACAGGGCCGGGAGCCCGGTCGCGGTGGGAGAGGAGCCGCCGCGCCGGCTCGGGGAGACGCCGCAGGCCCTCGGGCACGTACAGCCACTCCGCGTCGACCGGCTCGCCGAGGGGTCCCCGGACCACGGTCCGGCGCCGCTCGCCTCCGAGGGCAAGGGAGAGCGCGTCCAGCGTTCCCTCGCCGCCGTCGGCGAGCGGGAGCTCCTCCGCGCTCCACCCGCTCGCCCTCGCCCCGGCTGCGGCCGCCTTCGCCACCTCGGCCGCGGTGGCGGTGCCACGGAACTTGTCGAACGCGGCGACGAGGTGAGGCGGGGGGTCCGGCGAGTTGTCGGAGCGGGGAATGGCTGGCCTCCCTCGGGCGCGCTCAAGAGCTGACCGGGCCTACCACACCGGCGGAGTCGAACGTCTCGGGGAGGGACGGGAGCGGGCACGGGAAGGTGATCCCGTCCGCGCCGTCGGGGACCCGCCGACTCGATGACCGGTGGCGCAGACTCGGCAACCGGAGACGACGGCCAGGAGACCCCACCGAGCCCGGTCACCGGTGCCTCCGAGCCCGAAGAGGTGGCGAGGAGCGGTGGCGAGGAGCGGTGACGAGGAGGTGGCGAGGGGTGGTGGCGAGGAGCGTTCGGGCCCGAGCGTGCGGACGAGAGGACTCGAACCTCCACCCCCGAAGGGACCGGGACCTAAACCCGGCGCGTCTACCGGTTCCGCCACGTCCGCGTGCAACACCGGCCGGCGGTGCCGCCGGGTAGCCTCGTGGCATGCACGCTAGTCCCCTTGCCGGACCCATGGGTGCCGCTGGCCAGGACCAGTCGGTCGCCGTGGACGTCTACCAGCGCCTCCTGAAAGAGCGCATCATCTTCATCGGGTCCGCCATCGACCAGAACACGGCCAACACGGTGTGCGCCCAGCTGATCCTGCTCGAGGCGGAGGACCCCGAGCGCGACATCAGCCTCTACATCAACTCGCCGGGGGGATCGGTCACCGACGGTCTCGCCATCTACGACACGATGCAGTACGTCCGCCCCGATGTGAGCACGATCTGCGTGGGTCTCGCCGCGTCCATGGGACAGTTCCTCCTGTGTGCCGGCGCCCCGGGCAAGCGGTTCGCGCTCCCGCACTCGCGCATCCTGATGCACCAGCCCTCGGGGGCGATGCAGGGGCAGGCCGCTGACATCGCGATACAGGCCGAGCAGATCGTCTACCTCAAGCGGATGATGGCCGAGCGGATCGCCTTCCACACGGGACAACCGGTGGAGCGCATCGAAGCCGACTCCGACCGGGACCGCTGGTTCACCGCCGAGGAGGCCCACGAGTACGGCTTCATCGACCACGTGATCGATCGCTCGACGGCCCAGGTGGGCGGAAGCTGACCGTGGCGGTCAATGCGCCGGCGGAGTCGCCGGACGCGAGGTCGGCCGGGGTGACGAGCGTGCTCGATCGAGCGGGCTCGGTCGCGACGCGCCCGAAGACCACGCGCGTCGTCTCCTCGGAGACGAGAGTCTGGGCGCGGCTGCGGGAGGTGTGGCGCTCGCGAGAGCTCCTCGTCTACCTGGTCCGCACCGAGATCAAGGTCAAGTACAAGAACTCGTTCCTCGGCCTCTTGTGGTCGATGATCTCCCCGGCGCTCACCCTCGCGGTCTACACGCTCGTCTTCGGCGTCGTCCTGCACAACGGCATGCCGGACTTCGTGCTCTACCTCTTCGCGGGGATCCTTCTCTTCAATCTCTTCTCGACGGGGATCGTCACCGCGACCGGCGTCGTGGTGAACAACGCGGGGCTGGTGAAGAAGGTGTCCTTCCCCCGCGAGATCCTCGCCCTCGCGGCGGTCGGGTCGGCGGGCGTCTTCTTCTTCTTCCAGGCGTGCGTCATGGTGATCTTCATGCTGTTCCTGCACTGGGCGCCTGCGTGGTCGCTCCTGTACCTGGTGGTCGTCGGGCTCGTCCCCACGCTCGTGCTCGCGTGCGCCTTCGGGATCTTGCTCGCCGCAATCAACGTCTACATGCGCGACACCTTCCACCTCGTCACAGTGCTCGTCGGGTCCGCGTGGTTCTGGGCGTGCCCGATCGTGTACTCGTACCAGACAACCGTGGCCAGCCGCCTGGCGGTCCATCACCTCACCTGGATGTACTTCATGAATCCGCTGACCATCCTCGTCATGACGTTCCAGCGGGTCCTCTACGGGGCGCTGACACCCCCGGCGACCTACGCGCCTCATCCGGCGCTCCACGTACTGCCCCACTGGCCGGTGTCGACCTATGTGTGGGGAGACGGCGTCGTGCTCGCCGTCGCGCTGGTCCTCTTCTACGTCGCGATGGTGGTCTTCGGCAGGCTCGCCGGCAACTTCGCCGAGGAGCTGTGAGGTGACCCCCGTGGCCGTCGAGGTCCAGGGCGTGTCGAAGCGCTTCCGCCTCTACCACGAGAAGTACACGTCGTTGAAGGAGAAGGTGATCCACGCGGGCCGGGTCCCCCACGAGGACCTCTGGGCGCTGCGCGACGTCTCCTTCGAGGTCCCCGAGGGGGAGACCATCGGCATCCTCGGTCGTAACGGGTCGGGGAAGTCCACGCTCCTCAAGTGCGTGTGCGGCATCCTGCAGCCGACCGCCGGTCAGGTGGTGGTGCGGGGGAAGCTGGCGGGGCTCTTGGAGCTCGGAGCAGGGTTCCAGCAGGAGCTGAGCGGGCGCGAGAACATCTACCTGAACGGCTCCATGCTCGGCTTCTCCAAGCGGGACGTCGACCGGATGTTCGACGACATCGTGGAATTCGCCGAGCTCGGCCAGTTCATCGACAACCAGGTGAAGTACTACTCCTCGGGGATGTACGTCCGGCTCGGCTTCGCCGTCGCGGTCAACGTCGACCCCGACGTGCTCGTCATCGACGAGGTCCTCGCAGTCGGCGACGAGCGCTTCCAGCGCAAGTGCCTGGACCGAGTGAAGCAGTTCCAGCGCGAGGGGCGCACCATCCTGTTCGTCAGCCACGCTCCGGACCTGGTGCGATCGATCTGCGACCGGGCGGTGGTGCTCTCCGACGGCGAGATGGTGGGCGTGGGCGCGCCCGGCGAGGCGATCCGCCTCTTCCGGGAACGGCTCCTCGAGGCGGGGGACGCGCTCGGTGCGTCGGAAGCTGACGCCGCGCTCGGCGCCGCGACGGAGGACATTGCCGAGGAGCACGCGGCGGAGGGCCTCGCCTACCCCGACCCGCAGGTCACCGCCGGGGTTCCGGGCGCGACGGCTGGCAGCGTCTCGCGGCTCCGTCTCGCCCCCCAGGACAGCCGCCCCGTCCGTTTCACGGATGTCACCTGCGTGCTGCCCGCGGAGAGCGGGCGGCGCTACGTCCTGCCGGGCGAGCCCGTCACCGTCAGGGCCGAGTTCGAGTCGGTGCGACCGGTCGTCGGGGCGGTGTTCCAGCTCGAGCTGCGCGGTGACGGGGGGACAGGTCTGTTCCGGACCGACAGCGAGATTCTCGGGGTGACTTGCGACCTCGCGCCGGGACCTGGGTCGTTCGAGTTCCGGCTGGAGGCGGTGCCCTTGCTCGACGGCGCCTACGACGTGAACCTCGGGGTGCAGACCGCACGCGGGCTCAGCGACTGGCGGGAGCCGGCGTGCACGTTCGAGGTGATGAACCCGGGCCGCTCCACCGGGGTCGTCGCCGTCGAGGTGCGGGCTGCCCTCGTCGCGAACGGCGGGCTCGTCGTCGGGAACGGCGGGCTCGTCGTCGGGAAGGGCGGGACGGTGGCGTCGTGATCGCGGGCGGGACGGTGGCGTCGTGATCGCGGGCGGGACGGTGGCGTCGTGATCGCGGGCGGGACCGATCCGCCCCCGGCCGCCGACGACTACCTGCGGCAGGTCATGGCCGAGATCGACGAAGAGGTGCGCCGCCGCCGTGGCGAGATCCCCCTCCACCTCGAGCGCGAGCTGGACGAGCTGTTCCTCGAGCACGCTCCCATGTCCGCGCGCGCGGGCGACCTGAAGGACGCCCTGGCGCTCGTGGACCGGGCTGCGTTCATCGACCCGGTCGTGCCGGTGACGTCCGAGCGGCCCGCGGGCACGGCCATCAAGAAGGGGTTGCGGTCGCTGAGCCTCTGGTACATGGGCTGGGTCACCCACCAGGTGAGCCAGTTCGGCGCCGCGGCGAGCCGCGCGCTCCATGCCGTCGACGCCCAGCTCGAGGACCTCCAGGCCCGGGTCCCCCCCGTGTCGCCGACCTACGTGCTCGACCCCGAACCGGGGGACGCCTGGTGGAGCGCGCGGGCCGTCGACGCGCTCCTCGGTGCCCGCGGCCGCGTGCTCCACGCTGCGTGCGGCGACGGATGGCTCGTCCGCCGCCTCAGTGCTGCGGGCGTCGACGCGTACGGCGTCGATCCGCGTCCCGACATGGTGGTCGACGCCGAGCTCGGCGGTGCCGACCTGCGCCAGGAGGAGCCGCTCGAGCACCTTCGGGCGGTTGGGCACGCGTCGCTGGGCGGGATGGTCGTCTCCGGCATCGCCGAGGCCATGGAGCCGGCCCGCCGCGACGAGCTCGTCCGCACCGCCGAGGACCGGCTCGACGCGCGCGGGGTGCTCGTCGTCCATTCGCTCTCGCCGGCGGCATGGTTCGCGCAGGACGCGCCCGTGGAAGCCGACCTTTCCACCGGCAGGCCGCTCCGCGCACGGACCTGGGCTCACCTCCTCGCCACATGGGCGGTGGAGGTCTCAGAGGGTCCCGGCGGCGCGGACTACGCCGTCGTCGCGCGACGCGCACCCGCCTGAGGTGCGCGTCGCGTTCGTCACGCCGCGCTACGGGCGCGAGGTCGTCGGCGGCGCCGAATCCGCCGCTCGGCAGCTCGCCGAGCACCTGGTGGCCTCCACCGGGTGGTGCACCGAGGTCTTCACCTCGACGGCGCTCGACCACCTGACCTGGCGCAGCGAGCTCGAACCCGGTGACCAGACAATGAACGGCGTCCTCGTCCACCGCTTCAGCCCGGAAGCCGAAAGGAGCTCGAAGTTCTACGAGCTCGACGGCCGGATCCGCCTCGCGCCCGGGCATGCGACCAGAGAGCAAGCCGAGGACTGGATCGACATGAACGGGCCCGTCACGCCCCGGCTGGTCGAGGCGCTGTGCGCGAGCTCGGCGGACGTCGCCGCCTTCTACCCCTACCTGTACTACCCGATCGTCCGCGCGATCGGCCGGGTGCCGATGCCGGCGGTGCTCCACCCCGCCGCACACGACGAGCCCGCGCTGTACCTGCCGGTCTTCGCGGACACGTTCGCGAGCGCCGACGCGCTCGTCTTCCACACGATGGCCGAGCGGCGACTGGTCCAGCGGCACTACCCCGTCGCCGGCCTTCCGCAGCTCCTCCTCGGTCTCGGCACGGAGCTGCCTCCCGCCCGCCGCCGTTCGGGCGCCGAAGTGCTGGGCTCAGGCGATCGGCCCTACGTGGCAAGCGTCGGCCGGGTCGACGAGCACAAGGGGTCCAAGATGCTCGCCGCGTACTTCGCCGAGTACAAAGCTCGGCGCCCGGGACCGCTCGCGCTCGCCCTCATCGGTCCGGTCGCCTACCGCCCGCCGCGCCATCCCGACGTCGTCCTCACCGGCATGGTGAGCGACGAGGACAAGTACGACGTGCTGCGTGACGCCCTCGCGCTCGTCTCGCCGTCGGCGCTCGAGTCCTTCTCGCTGGCCGTCACCGAGGCCTGGACGCTCGAGCTGCCGGTGGTGGTGAACGCGCGTTGCGGCCCCACCCGTGAGCACTGCGAGCGATCGGGGGGCGGGTTGTGGTTCGGCTCGTACCGGGAGTTCGAAGCCGTCCTCGACCGCCTCGTCGCCGATGCCGCGCTCCGGCGGAGCCTCGGTGCCCGCGGCCGGCGCTACGTGGAACGCCACTACCGGTGGCCGGTGCTGATCGAGCGGTACGCACGGTTCCTCGAGGAGGTGTCCGCGCGCGGCAAGCTGTCGGCCGAGGCCGTCGCCGCCTCGGTGCGTGGGTCCGAACCGGCCAACAGGCCAGTGCGGGCCGTCGCCGCCAACGCTGCCGCCTCGCCGGGGTTGAACCGGCGCCCGTCGCCGCCTCCGCTGCCGCCTCGCCGGGGTTGAACCGGCGCCCGTCGCCGCCAACGCTGCCGCCTCGCTGCGGCCGAACCGGCGCCCGTCGCCGCCTCGCTGCAGCCGAACCGGCGCCCGTCGCCGCCTACGCTGGCGGCGATGTCCGGCCCGGTCTACGGCTTGGTGCTCACCGGCGGGTCCTCTCGCAGGATGGGGAGGGACAAGGCCACGCTCGAGATCGGAGGGGTGCCGCTCGCCCGGCGAGTGGCCGACGCGCTCGGGGCCGTGACGACGCTCACGATCGAGGTGGGGCCCGGGGCGAGCGGTCTTCCGAGCGTCACCGAGGAGCCGCCGGGATCGGGTCCACTCGCCGCCGTCGTCGCCGGGTGGGAGGAGCTCGTGCGCCGGACCGGAGAGAAGCAGCCTGCGGTCGTCCTGTCCTGCGACCTCCCCGCAGTGACGCCAGGGCTCGTCGCCTGGCTCGCCGGCAGGCCAGGTGACGCCGGCGTCGTGCCGGTCCTCGACGGAATCCCCCAGCCCCTCTGCGCGCGCTGGGCGGTCGCCGACCTCGAACGCGCACGAGCCCAGCTCGCCGCCGGCGAGCGGTCCTTACGGCGCGTGTTCGGTCCCGGCACGGATTTCGTGACGGAGGACGACGTCGAGCAGGCCGTCGGGCTGCGGCTCGTTCGGGACGTCGACACGCCAGAGGACGTGGCACGCCTCGCGCTCGAGCCGCCACTGGACGGCGAGGACTGGGTCGGCTTGGCCAGCACCTCGCTGCCGTCCGGGGCCGCCGTCTCGTGGGCGACGCGGCCGGACTGCGGCGCGGTGGTGACGTTCGCAGGCACGGTCCGCGACCATGCCGAAGGCCGGACCGGCGTGGAGGAGCTCGTCTACGAGGCGTACGAGGCGCCCGCGCTCGCCCGCATGTCGGCGGTCGTCGGCGAGGCGAGGGCGCGGTGGCCGGCGATCGGGCGGGTTGCCGTCCTCCATCGGGTCGGCTCGCTCGGAGTCGGTGAAACCGCGGTGGTGGTGGTCGTCTCGGCCCCGCACCGCCACGATGCCTTCGCGGCCGGGGGCTACGTGATCGACGCCGTGAAGGAGACGGTGCCGATCTGGAAGTTCGAGCGCTGGGGTGACGGACAGGACTGGGGCACCGGGGCACATCCGGTGCGGTCGGTGTGATCCCCCTCGACGAGGCCCAGGCCCTCGTCCTTCGCGCGTGCGTGCCGCTCCCGCCGGTCGAGCTGTCACCTGCGGACGCGCTGGGGTGCGTGCTGGCCGCGCCCGCCGTGGCTCAGGTGGACGTCCCTCCGTTCGCGAACTCGGCGATGGACGGCTACGCGTTTCGGGCAGTCGACGTCCGGGGCGCACCGGTGACCCTGGACGTCGTGGGGCGTGTGCTCGCCGGCGCGACGCTGGGCGCAGACGTCGGTCCCGGACAAGCCGCGAGGATCATGACGGGCGCGCCGCTGCCGCCGG